>NZ_JBDFPP010000026.1:0-56837 GCF_039672635.1 Pseudomonas sp. P39-UII1 | reverse complement strand
CGCGGCGATGCGCAAGCTGCTGCACCTGGTTTACGGGGTGGTGAAGTCGGGGATACCGTTTGACCCCAAAATCGCTCTTGCAGGGTGAGGGTCAAGACGGTATCTACAGGATCCCCGCCAAATCAGTAAGCTAGCGTTTGTTCCATGAGAGACGGATTGCCGCCGTTGGGGCCGGTAATGACACCGATTTCATCCAGCAATTGCAAATTGCTCTTATTCAAACTCCCCCACTTTGCTAAGCTTGCACGCCGGTTTTTCGCCCACGCCCAGGATTTTGCATGTCCTTGTCGCTGTCCCGACTCTCCCCTCTGCTGCTGGCCCTCGCCCTCGCCGCCTGTGACGACGCCCCGCGTTTCACCCAGGCCGAGCCCGGCGAAGCGTTGTCCGGTGGCCAGGCGACCGTCCAGCGCAGCGACCGCAACGCCTTTTCCTTGCCGTCGGCCAACCTGTCGCCCGAGCGGCGCCTGGACTTTGCCGTCGGCAACAGCTTCTTTCGCAACCCTTGGGTAATCGCGCCATCCACCACCACCGCGCGTGATGGGCTCGGCCCGCTGTTCAACACCAACGCCTGCCAGAACTGCCACGTGCGCGATGGCCGTGGCCATCCGCCAGAGCCAGGCGCCAGCAACGCCGTGTCGATGCTGGTGCGCCTGTCGATCCCCGACCAGCCTTACCTGGCCAAGGAGATCGAGCGCCTGGGCGTAGTCCCAGAGCCGGTCTACGGCACCCAGTTGCAGGACATGGCCGTGCCCGGTGTGGCGCCCGAAGGCAAGGTACGAGTGAGCTACACCGGCCAAACCGTTGCCTTCAAGGATGGCCACCAGGTCGAACTGCGCCGCCCGAGCCTGCAGATCACCCAGCTCGGCTACGGCCCGATGCACCCAGACACGCGCTTCTCCGCGCGCGTGGCCCCGCCGATGATCGGCCTGGGCCTGCTCGAAGCCATCCCCGAAGCCGACATCCTCGCCAACGAAGACCCGGACGACCGCAACCGCGACGGCATCCGCGGGCGGGCCAACCGGGTCTGGGACGACGCCCAGGGCACCACCGTGGTCGGCCGCTTCGGCTGGAAGGCCGGGCAGCCCAACGTCAACCAGCAGAATGTGCATGCCTTCAACGGTGACATGGGTCTGACCAGCACCCTGCAGCCCAAGGACGATTGCACCGCGGCGCAGCGCGACTGCCTGGCCGCACCCAATGGCGACGGCGCCGACGGCGAAAACGAAGTCAGCGACAACATTCTGCGCCTGGTGACCTTCTACACCCGCAACCTCGGCGTACCCGCCCGGCGCGATGTCGGCGCACCGCAGGTGCTGGCCGGCAAGAACCTGTTCTTCAAGGCCGGCTGCCAGGGCTGCCACACGCCACAGTTCACCACCGCCGCCGACACCACCGAGCCCGAGCTGGCCGGCCAGGTGATCCGCCCCTACAGCGACCTGCTGCTGCACGACATGGGCCCGGGCCTGGCCGACGAACGCACCGAATTCGCCGCCAATGGCCAGGATTGGCGTACGCCACCGCTGTGGGGCATCGGCCTGACCGAAACGGTCAGTGGCCACACCCAGTATCTGCATGATGGCCGCGCCCGCAACCTGCTCGAAGCCGTGCTCTGGCACGGCGGCGAAGCACAGGCGGCGCGGGACCATGTATTGACCTTCAATGCCGAGCAGCGCGCCGCGCTGCTGGCGTTTCTGAACTCACTTTAAACGCGCAAGGAGCCGGGCATGTTCCGACCCAAACTGTTGTTCACCAGCCTCGCCGCACTCGCCCTCGGTGCCTGCTCGCCGCAGGACCCGCAGGCGGTGACCTCCGCCGCCATCGCCAAGCAGGTGATCCTGCCGACCTACAGCCGCTGGGTCGAAGCCGACCGTCAGCTGGCCGTCAGCGCCCTGGCCTACTGCGAAGGCAAGGAAAGCCTGGACACCGCCCGCGCCGACTTCCTCAACGCGCAAAAAGCCTGGGCTGAACTGCAGCCGCTGCTGGTCGGCCCGCTGGCCGAGGGCAACCGCGCCTGGCAGGTACAGTTCTGGCCCGACAAGAAAAACCTGGTCGGCCGCCAGGTCGAGCAGCTGGTGAACGGTGACAAGCCGGTCGACGCCGCCGCGCTGGGCAAAGCCAGCGTCGTGGTGCGCGGCCTTTCGGCATACGAGTACATCCTGTTCGACAGCAAGCCGGACATCGCCACTGCCGAGCAGAAAGCCCGCTACTGCCCGCTGCTGGTCGCCATCGGTGAACACCAGAAAGCCCTGGCCGAAGAGATTCTCAAGGGCTGGAACAGCACCGACGGCATGCTCTCGCAGATGACCAAGTTCCCCAACCAGCGCTACGCCGACTCGCACGAGGCCATCGCCGACCTGCTGCGCTCCCAGGTGACTGCCCTGGATACCCTGAAGAAGAAGCTTGGCGCGCCGATGGGCCGCCAGAGCAAGGGCATCCCGCAGCCGCTGCAGGCCGAAGCCTGGCGCAGCCATTCGTCGATCAAGAGCCTGGAAGCCACCCTCAAGGCTGCCCAGGCGGTCTGGGTAGGGGTCGACAACCAGGGCCTGCGCGGCCTGCTGGGCAGCGACCAGAAAGCCCTGGCGCAGAAGATCGACGACGCCTACGCTACCTCGCTGAAACTGCTGGCCGACAACCAGAAGACGCTGGGCGAGCTGCTGGCCGATGACGCCGGCCAGCAAACCCTCAACCAGATCTACGACAGCCTCAACGTCGTCCACCGCCTGCACGAAGGCGAACTGGCCAAGGCGTTGAACATCCAGCTGGGCTTCAATGCCAACGACGGTGACTGATCATGCTGCGACGCCAGGCCATCAAACTCGGTAGCGTATTGCTCAGCGCCCTGACCCTGGGGGGCTGGAGCCTGTTCCGCAACAAAGGCAGCGAACCCTTGCTGCTGTCGGCGCGTGACGATGGCGACGGCAAGCACTATGCGGTCGGGTTCCGCCTGGACGGCACCCAGGTGTTCAGCACCCAGGTGGCCCAGCGTTGCCACGCCATCATCAACCACCCCGAACTGCCGATCGCCCTGTTCGTCGCCCGCCGCCCCGGTACCGAAAGTTACCTGGTCGACCTGCGCGACGGGCGCCTGCTGCAGACTGTCAGCTCGCAGCCAGACCGGCACTTCTACGGCCATGCGGTAATCCATAAAGGCGGTGAGTGGCTGTATGCCACCGAGAACGACACCACCGACCCAGGCCGTGGCGTGCTCGGTGTGTACCGCTTCGAAGGCGAACGCCTGGTGCACACCGGCGAGATTCCTACCCACGGCATCGGCCCGCATGAAGTGGCATGGCTGCCGGATGGCGAAACCCTGATCGTGGCCAACGGCGGGATCCGCACCGAGGCCGAGAGCCGGGTCGAAATGAACCTCAACGCCATGCAGCCAAGCTTGGTGCTGATGCAGCGCGACGGCACGCTGCTGAGCAAGGAAACCCTGGCTCAGCAGATGAACAGCGTGCGCCACTTGGCCGTGGGTAGCGACGGCACCATCGCCGCCTGCCAGCAGTTCATGGGCGCTGCCGATGAAACAGCCGAGCTGCTGGCGATCAAGCGCCCGGGCGAGCCCTTCAAGGCCTTCCCGGTACCGGAGCGGCAATTGCAGTCGATGGCGCAATACACTGCCAGCGTTGCCATCCACAGCGACCTGCGCCTGGTCGCACTGACCGCACCGCGGGCCAATCGCCTGTTTGTCTGGGACCTGGACAGTGGCGCGGTGAAGCTCGATGCGCCGATGCCGGATTGTGCGGGGGTTGGCGCAGTGAAGGACGGCTTTGTGGTGACTTCCGGGCAGGGGCGCTGCCGCTTCTATGATTGCCGCAAGCAAGAACTGATCGGCCAGCCGATGGAGCTGCCGTCCGGGTTCTGGGACAACCATCTGCACCTGGTCTGACACTCGGGCCGCCTGTACCGGCCCTATCGCCGGCAAGCCGGCTCCTACAGGTACACCACCGGCCTGAAGGCATGCGCTGTACCTGTGGGAGCCGGCTTGCCGGCGATAGGGCCCGCCCAGTCGATACATCTCCCCAACCCGCCAAAAACAGTCAATACTTCCCCCATCCGCACGTGGGCAGGATCGCCCGTTGTCGTGCCAAGACCAATAACAATCACGCTTCCAAGGAACCGGACCTATGCTGCGCCGGCGCATGCTCATCATGTTGGCCGTGGTTCTGCTGATCGTGTTGGCCCTGGGGGGCTACAAGGCCTTCTCGGTCTATCAGCAAATCCAGCTGTTCACCGCTCCCAAGCCACCCGTCACCGTGGCCGCAGCCTTGGCCGAAGAGCGCCAGTGGCAGCAACGCCTGCCGGCTGTAGGCAGCCTCAAGGCACTGCAGGGCGTCGAACTCAGCCTTGAGGTCGAAGGCACGGTCAAATCGCTGCACTTCGACTCCGGCCAGAAGGTCAAGGCCGGGCAACTGCTGCTGCAGCTAAACGACGACCAGGAAACCGCCCTGCTCGGCACTGCCCAGGCCGACCTGGGGCTGGCCAAAGTCGATTTCGGCCGTGGCAGCCAACTGGTAGGCGACTCGGCCATTTCCCGTGGCGAGTACGACCGCCTAACCGCCCAGTACCGGCGCAATCAGGCGGTGGTCGACCAACTCAAGGCGTCGAAGACCAAAAAGAGCATCAGCGCGCCGTTCAGCGGCACCATCGGCATCCGCCAGGTGGATGTGGGCGGCTACCTGGCCCCCGGCACCGTGATTGCCACCCTGCAGGACCTGTCCAGCCTCTACGTCGACTTCAATGTGCCCGAGCAGGCGCTGCCGCAGTTGAGCCTGGGCCAACAGGTGCTGGTCCAAGTGGCTGCCTACCCTGGCCAGAGCTTCCCTGCCAGCCTCAGCGCGATCAACCCCAAGGTCGACGAGAGCACACGCAACCTGCTGGTGCGCGCCACCCTGGGCAACCCGGATGGCAAGCTGCTGCCGGGCATGTTCGCCAACCTGCTGGTGCTGCTGCCCAACCCGCAGCCGCAAGTGGTGGTGCCAGAAAGCGCCATCACCTACACGCTGTATGGCAACTCGGTGTATGTGGCCACGCCCAGGAAAGACAAGGACGGCAACCCCGAGCAGGATGACAAGGGCCAACCGCAGCTCAGCGCCGAACAGCGCAGCGTGCAGACCGGCGAACGCCGCGATGGCGTGGTGGTGGTCAGCAAGGGGCTCAAGGCTGGCGAGCAGGTGGTCACCGCCGGGCAGCTCAAGCTGACCCCGGGCGCCGCCATCCGCATCGGCCAGGACACCGCCCTCAAACCCGAACCTGGCGCCCCGCGCGCGGACTGACCCGGAGGCAGGCATGGCGTTCACCGACCCGTTCATCCGCCGCCCGGTACTGGCCAGCGTGGTCAGCCTGCTGATCCTGCTGCTGGGCTTCCAGGCCTGGAGCAAGCTGCAGATCCGCCAGTACCCGCAGATGGAAAACGCACTGATCACGGTGACCACCGCCTACCCCGGGGCCAACGCCGAGACCATCCAGGGCTATATCACCCAGCCACTGCAGCAAAGCCTGGCGAGCGCCGAAGGCATCGACTACATGACCTCGGTGAGCCGGCAGAACTTCTCGATCATCTCCATCTACGCGCGCATTGGCGCCGACAGCGACCGCCTGTTCACCGAGCTGCTGGCCAAGGCCAATGAAGTGCGCAACCAGCTGCCGCAGGACTCCGAAGACCCGGTGCTGAGCAAGGAAGCGGCGGACGCTTCAGCACTGATGTACGTCAGCTTCTACAGCAAGGACATGAGCAACCCGCAGATCACCGACTACCTGTCCCGGGTGATCCAGCCGAAGCTTGCGACCTTGCCAGGCATGGCCGAGGCAGAGATCCTCGGCAACCAGGTATTTGCCATGCGCATCTGGATCGACCCGGTCAAGCTGGCCGGCTTCGGCCTGGCTGCCACCGATGTGACCAACGCAGTGCGCCGCTACAACTTCCTGGCTGCCGCCGGTGAGGTCAAGGGCGAGTACGTGGTCACCAGCATCAATGCCAACACCGAGCTGAAATCGGCCGAGGCCTTCGCCGCGTTGCCGGTCAAGACTGCAGGCGACAGCCGGGTGCTGCTGGGTGATGTGGCGCGGGTCGAAATGGGTGCGGAAAACTACGACACGGTCAGTTCGTTCGACGGCATCCCCTCCGTGTACATCGGCATCAAAGCCACCCCGGCGGCCAACCCGCTGGACGTGATCAAGGAGGTCCGGCGGATCATGCCGGAGCTGGAAAGCCAGCTGCCTGCCGCGCTCAAGGTCTCGATCGCCTATGACGCCACGCTGTTCATCCAGGCCTCCATCGACGAAGTGATCAAGACCCTCGGCGAAGCGGTGCTGATCGTCATCGTGGTGGTGTTCCTGTTCCTCGGCGCGCTGCGCTCGGTGCTGATCCCGGTGGTGACCATCCCGCTGTCGATGATCGGTGTGCTGTTCTTCATGCAGATGATGGGCTACTCGCTGAATCTGCTGACCCTGCTGGCGATGGTGTTGGCCATCGGCCTGGTGGTGGACGACGCCATCGTCGTGGTGGAAAACATCCATCGGCACATGGAAGAAGGCAAGACGCCGTTCGACGCAGCGCTGGAAGGTGCACGGGAAATCGCCATGCCGGTGGTGTCGATGACCATCACCCTGGCTGCCGTCTATGCGCCGATCGGCTTTCTGACCGGGCTTACGGGTGCCCTGTTCAAGGAGTTTGCCTTGACCCTGGCGGGTGCGGTGATCATCTCAGGCATCGTTGCCCTGACCTTGTCGCCCATGATGTGCGCACTGTTACTGCGCCAGGAGCAGAATGCCCACGGCCTGGCCCATCGCCTTGACCTGATCTTCGAGCGCCTGAAAAACCGCTACCAGCGCCTGCTGCGCACCACCCTGGACAGCCGCCCGGTGGTGCTGGTGTTCGCAGTGATCATCCTGTGCCTGATCCCGGTGCTGCTCAAGTTCACCCAGAACGAGCTGGCGCCCAACGAGGACCAAGGGGTGATCTTCATGATCAGCAGCTCGCCGCAGCCAGCCAACCTCGATTACCTGAACGCCTACACCGACCAGTTCACGCCGCTGTTCAAGGCCTTCCCCGAGTACTACTCATCGTTCCAGATCAATGGCTTCAATGGGGTGCAGAGTGGCATAGGCGGCTTCCTGCTCAAACCGTGGAACGAGCGCGAGCGTACGCAAATGGAACTGCTGCCCCAGGTACAGGCCAAGCTCGAAGAAATCGGCGGCCTGCAGATTTTCGGCTTCAACCTACCGTCATTACCGGGCACCGGCGAAGGTTTGCCGTTCCAGTTCGTGATCAATACCGCGGGCGATTACCCGGCGCTGCTGGAGGTGGCCCAGCGGGTCAAGGAGCGCGCCCAGGCATCAGGCAAATTCGCCTTCCTCGACATCGACCTAGCGTTCGACAAGCCCGAGGTGGTAGTCGACATCGACCGGGCCAAAGCGGCGCAGATGGGCGTGTCCATGGACACCCTGGGCGGCACCTTGGCTACTTTGCTGGGCGAAGCGGAGATCAACCGGTTTACCCTGGAAGGCCGCAGCTACAAGGTGATCGCTCAGGTCGAACGGCCCTACCGGGACAACGCCGGCTGGCTGAACAATTACTACGTGAAGAACGACCAGGGTCAGTTACTGCCGTTGTCGACCCTGATAACCCTCAGCGACCGCGCCCGCCCGCGCCAGCTCAACCAGTTTCAGCAGCTCAACTCGGCGATTATCCAGGGCGTCCCCCTGGTCAGCATCGGCGAGGCCTTGCAGACGGTTCGGGACATCGCCGCCGAGGAGGCGCCGGACGGGTTTTCGTTCGACTATGCCGGTGCCGCGCGGCAGTACATTCAGGAGGGCAGCGCGCTGTGGGTGACCTTTGGCCTGGCCCTGGCGATCATCTTCCTGGTGCTGGCGGCGCAGTTCGAAAGTTTCCGCGACCCACTGGTGATTCTGGTGACGGTGCCACTGTCGATCTGCGGGGCGCTGCTGCCGCTGTTCCTGGGCATCTCCAGCATGAATATCTACACCCAGGTCGGGCTGGTGACACTGATCGGCCTGATCAGCAAGCACGGCATCCTGATCGTCGAGTTTGCCAACCAGTTGCGTGAGGAAAAGGGCTTGAGCGTGCGCGAGGCCATCGAAGAAGCGGCGGCCATTCGCCTGCGGCCGGTACTCATGACTACTGCGGCGATGGTGTTTGGCATGGTGCCGCTGATCTTGGCGACCGGGGCCGGGGCCGTGAGCCGGTTCGACATCGGCACGGTGATTGCGACCGGGATGTCGATCGGGACATTGTTCACCCTGTTTGTGTTGCCTTGCATTTATACCCTGCTGGCGCACAAGACGGTGGTCAAGGAGACTGTTGTCGCCTGAGACGGCCTCTTCGCGGGGCAAGCCCGCTACCACAGTCAACCCGTTGAACCTGAATGTTCCAACACCCGAAAAGCAAAGGCCCCGCAACTGCGGGGCCTTGTTTGCTCGAACGGGTCAGCCGAACGGCCGAAGCCCCTGTCGCAAGCCGAACAGGAACAGCAGCAGGTCATGATCAGGCTGAGCCTGAACCTGATGTTGCTTGACTTCCTTCGGCAACGCGCACTGCTCTGCCTGCTCAGCCTTGCTGAACACCACCGGCCGCGGCTCTTCCCAGGCAGCTACCGCCACCGTGGTCACCGCCAGCCCAGCTACCAGAAACAAAGCTCGAGCGATTTCTAGTTTCATTGCCCTAACCCTTTGACAGCGCTGCCAAACGCCATCTGGTAAAAGTAGAGCAGCTGCTGCCATTCTGCGTCGTTGAGCGACGAATGGCGGCGCAACTGGCGCAAGTCATTGCCGGCCGCGCGCTGGCAGCTGATGCGGCGGCGGCACTTCTCGAGATCGAGCAGCGCGACTTCGACCCGGGCCTGCTCACCCTCGCCGATCACCTTGATGAATACGTGCTTGCCGTACAGGCAGCCATGCTGCCAGTGGCCCAGGTGCATGCGCGCGAGGTTGTCGGCCAGGTCCTTGAGCATGCGCTCGTGCACCACCTGCGGGTAGCGCTCGCGGGCACCTTCGGCGTGCCAGGTATCAAGCTCGACGAAGCCATCCAGCGCCTCGCTGACCAGCAGCGCACGCCAATTGTGCTCGGCATCGCGCTCTGCACCACAAAAGACGATACGCGGTACACGTACGCCCAATTGTTCAAAGCTGTTCAGCGCGTCGAGCTCACGCAGTACCGTCGGCCTGCCGAACGGATGCAGCAGGCTGCGGTAGATATGGCCGACCTGGCGCTTGGCATAAAGCAGCTTGCCGTTGCCGTCGTTCAGCCGTTGCACACCACTCTCACCACCACGCCGCTGGTTAGGTTCTTCAACCCATTCGCCCTGTTGCCGCCAGTAAAAATCGAAGCGTGACTCCCCGCTCTGGGCTACAGCCATCAAACACTACCCCTTACGCAATACATAGACCCGCCACATGGCATAGAACGGCAGGAAATCGAGGCGCTCCTGGATTCTGAAGCCGGCGGCCTTGAATTCTTCTTCAACTGTCTCTGCCGGTAACACAAAACGGTTCTGGTAGCTGCCCTGCTCGGCCTTGGCACTGCGCCGCTGCTCGAGTTTCTGCCGCCGCCATGCCTTGAAATTACCATCCACCCACAATGACAGGATTACGCTGTCACGGCTAACCCTTTGAAATTCCGAAAGAATTGTTTTCCGATGAGCGGGCTCGCCAATGTGGTGGAACAGCCGCATGCAAAAAATGCTGTCCACCGCGTTATCGGGTAGATCGATCGCGAAAGCAGATGTTTGCAAGGGCCGTACCCGCGCCACCACCTCCGGCGGTTGTGCCGCACAGGCTGTCTCGATCATCGCCTCGGAATTGTCGGCACCAATGATCACCCGGTTGGGTTTTTCTGCCAGTAGCGGCCAGAACCGCCCGGCACCGCAGGGCAGATCGAGCACCAAGCCCGGTTCTCCGGCCAGCGCCAGGGCACGGCGCGCCAATTGCTCGTCACGCTTGTGGGACAGGCGACGCGCCAGCCCATCCTGGTGCTTGAGGAAGTACTCGCGAGCATGTTGCTGGTCGTACTTCTCGGAAAATTCGAGTTTGATTGGGCTACGCATTGGGCATCTCCTGGCTCCATTGCGCTCACCTTAGGTAACACCGCGTTGGAAACAGGTTATGCCAATGTGAAAAAAGTGTTATCACCAAAGCAAGATGTTTCAGCGCATTACTCGCAGAGCTGGGACGGGTCAGTCTTCTCCGCGCCTTGGCTCAAATCCACCTGGAATCGGCAACCATGGGGTGCGGTGGACGTGAGTGTCACCCGCCAGCCTTGATCGTCACAAATCCGCTGCACCAGCGACAAGCCCAGGCCCAGGCCTTCACCCCGCCGCTCGTCGCCGCGCACGAAGGGCTTGAACATCGCTTCGCGCTGCTCTTCCGGGATGCCCACACCACTGTCTTCGACGCTGAAACCATTGGCCTCCAGGCTCAGCCGGATGTAACCACTGTCGGTGTAGTGCGCAGCGTTACGCAGCAGGTTGCCCATCACCGATTGCAGGAAGGTCGCGTTGTACAACAACGGGCCGGCACTGACGCGGCCATCGAAGTACAGCGCCAGCCCCTTCTGCTCGATGGTATCGCGCCACACGCCGATCAGGTCATCGGCGACTTCGCGCAGTGTCGCCTGGGATGCCACGGCGCCTTGGTCACGCTGGGCACGGGCAAGCATCAGGAAGGTCTTGACCAGCTCGCGCATTTCTTCGGTGGCCCGGGCAATCCGCTCCACCTGGCTGCGTGAGCGGGTATCCAGGTTGGGGTTCTCGATCAGCAGCTCGCAGGAGGTGGCCAGCACCATCAGCGGCGTGCGCAACTCGTGGCTGACATCGCTGGTAAACAGGCGCTCCCGTGTCAGTGCATCGCGCAGGCGGCCGAGCGTATCGTCGAACGCCACGGCCAACTGGCCGACTTCATCGGCGGCATAATCCGGTGCCAGGGGCGGTGCCAGGCCAAGCAACTGGTCTCGGTGGCGTACTTGCCGCGCCAGGCGGATCACCGGCGCCATCACCCGCCGCGCCAGCAGCCAGCCGAGGAACACCGCCAGCACCAGGCTGAGCACAAAGCCCACCACAACGACGGCGAACAGCACCCGCTCACGCTCTTCGAAATCGCTCTGGTCCTGCAGCAGCACATAGCGGCGACCGTCCACGATCTCCACCATCGCGTGGTAGGACAACTGGTCGCGGAATACCTCGTGGAAGCCTTTATCAAGGTGGCGCAGGTCTTTGGGCAGCTCGAAGTCATCACGCCCGCCACTGAAGTAGAACAACTGGTCAGGGCGCGGGCGGTGGCTCCAGTCACTGACGCTGTCCATGCGCAACAGGCGTTGCAGGTCGCCGCCCAGCACCGATGAGATCAAACGCTCCTCGACCAGGTGCACGGTGGCGACGATACCGAAGGCGAAGGCCCCGGCAACCAGTGCGCTCATCAGCGCAAACGCAATGATGATGCGCTGCGCCAGGCTTTGCTTAAACTCCATCACGGCCCTCGGCCAGGCGATAGCCGACGCCATGGACGGTATGCAGCAAAGGTTTTTCGAACGGCTTGTCGATCACCTGGCGCAGCTGGTGTACATGGCTGCGCAGGCTGTCGCTGTCGGGGCAGTCGTCGCCCCACAGCGCCTCTTCAAGCACCTCGCGGCGCAGCACGTGCGGGCTCTTCTGCATCAGCACGGCGAGCAGCTTGAGCCCGACCGGGTTGAGCTTGAGCAGGCGGCCCTGGCGGGTGACTTCGAGGGTGTCGAGGTCGTAGCTCAGGTCGGCGACCTGCAACGTACGCCGCCCACCCCCTTGGGCGCGGCGCAACACGGCTTCGATGCGTGCCGCGAGCTCCGACAGGGCGAACGGTTTGAGCAGGTAGTCGTCGGCGCCGGAGCGGAAGCCTTGCAGGCGGTCGTCCAGCTGGTCGCGGGCGGTCAGCATGATCACCGGCGTATCGCGGCGGGCATCCTCGCGCAGGCGCTTGCACAGGGTGTAGCCATCGATGCCCGGCAGCATGATGTCGAGCACGATCAGGTCGTAGTGCTCGGTGGCGGCCAGGTGCAGGCCGGACAGACCGTCCTGGGCACAGTCGACGGTGTAGCCCTTCATGCCCAGGTAATCGGCAAGGTTGGCAAGGATATCGCGGTTGTCTTCAACCAAAAGAATGCGCATCGGGTTCTCCTGAGCGGCGCTTCGCTGGGGTGCGCGGCAGGCGCAGCTTAAGGCCATCGCCCGGACTGTGCCAGCCCCACGGCAAATTCAGCGAAGTTGACGGATTTTTCACTGATCCTTCACGCACACAGCATAGCGGCCGCAGGACAATCCCCGGTCTTTTCCGCCCCCTTTGGAGCCGTCATGCAACAACGCATTCGCCCTCGTCCGATCAATTACTGGTTGTATCTGGGAATTCCGCTGGCAACTGCAGTGGCCTTGATCCTCCTCGAACTGACCTCGGTCGACATGGACGTGGCCAACCTGTTTTTCGATCAGACCGCCGGCGAGTTCATCGGCCGCCACAGCTATCTGCTCGAGAACATTCTGCATGATCGGGTCAAGCAGGGTGTAATCCTGATGGGGCTGGTGGCGCTGGTGGCATTTGCCGCGAGTTTCTTCTGGCAGCGCCTGTTCGGCTGGCGCCGCGAACTGGGCTGCCTGGTGCTGGCGCTGGGGCTTTCCACGGCCTTCGTCACACCGTTGAAAAAGGTCACACAAGTGCAGTGCCCCTGGAGCCTGAGCCAGTTTGGCGGCAAGGAAACCTACAGCAAGCTGCTGGAGCCGCGCCCCGCAACCGACAAGCCAGGGCTGTGCTGGCCCGGCGGGCATGCGGCCACCGGTTTCTGCCTGTTCGGGTTGTTCTTCATGCTGCGTGATCGGCGCCCGCGCCTGGCGCGGGTGGCATTTGCGGTGGCCTTGGTGGCCGGGTCGGTGTTGTCGGTGGGGAGGATGATGCAGGGGGCGCACTTTCTGTCGCATAACATTTGGACAGCGGTGTTTTGCTGGCTGATCGGGTTGGGGTCGTACTACCTGATCCTGTATCGACGCCGGGTGACGGAGGTAACCGCTGCCGAGCGCGGTATTGCCTGATAAAGCCCTGACAAACGAAAAAGCCCCGCACTAGGCGGGGCTTTTCCTCAAGCTAGGGGTAAGGCTGGCTTACATCATGCCGCCCATGCCACCCATGCCGCCCATGTCTGGCATACCGCCGCCAGCTGGAGCTTCGCTCGGTGCATCGGCAATCATGGCTTCGGTGGTGATCATCAGACCGCCGATCGAAGCAGCAGCTTGCAGTGCCGAACGGGTGACCTTGGCTGGGTCGAGGATACCCATCTCGATCATGTCGCCGTATTCGCCGGTAGCAGCGTTGTAGCCGTAGTTGCCCGAACCCTGCTTGACCTTGTCGGCCACAACGCTTGGCTCGTCGCCGGCGTTGGCAGTGATCTGACGCAGCGGCGCTTCGACAGCGCGACGCAGCAGAGCGATACCGACGTTCTGGTCTTCGTTGTCGCCTTTGAGGTCAACGATTGCATTCAGAGCGCGCACCAGGGCAACACCACCGCCAGGCACCACGCCTTCTTCGACGGCTGCACGGGTAGCGTGCAGGGCGTCTTCAACGCGGGCTTTCTTCTCTTTCATTTCAACTTCGGTGCCTGCACCGACCTTGATCACGGCAACACCGCCAGCCAGCTTGGCCAGACGCTCTTGCAGCTTCTCACGGTCGTAGTCCGAAGTGGTGTCTTCGATCTGGGCGCGGATCTGCTTGACGCGTGCCTGGATGTCATCTTCAACGCCAGCGCCGTCGATGATGGTGGTGTTTTCCTTGGACAGGATGACGCGCTTGGCGTTACCCAGGTGCTCCAGGGTAGCGGTTTCCAGGGACAGGCCGATTTCTTCGGAGATGACCTGGCCGCCGGTCAGGACAGCGATGTCCTGCAGCATGGCTTTGCGGCGGTCGCCGAAGCCTGGTGCCTTGACCGCAGCAACCTTGACGATACCGCGCATGTTGTTGACTACCAGGGTAGCCAGCGCTTCGCCTTCGACGTCTTCAGCAACGATCAGCAGTGGGCGGCCGGCCTTGGCAACGGCTTCCAGCACTGGCAGCAGCTCGCGGATGTTGGAGATTTTCTTGTCGACCAGCAGCAGCAGCGGGCCTTCCAGCTCGGCAACCATGGTGTCTGGCTTGTTGACGAAGTACGGCGACAGGTAGCCGCGGTCGAACTGCATGCCTTCTACGACGGACAGTTCGTTGTCCAGGCCCGAGCCTTCTTCAACGGTGATCACGCCTTCTTTGCCGACTTTTTCCATGGCTTCGGCAATGATGCTGCCGATGGAGTCGTCAGAGTTGGCGGAGATGGTGCCTACCTGGGCGATGGCCTTGGAGTCGGCGCATGGCTTGGACAGGTTTTTCAGTTCGGCGACGACAGCAGCGGTGGCCTTGTCGATACCGCGCTTCAGGTCCATCGGGTTCATGCCGGCAGCGACGGCTTTCAGGCCTTCGTTGACGATGGCCTGAGCCAGAACGGTCGCGGTGGTGGTGCCGTCACCGGCAGCGTCGTTGGCCTTGGAAGCAACTTCCTTGACCAGCTGGGCGCCCATGTTTTCGAAGGCGTCTTTCAGCTCGATTTCCTTGGCAACCGAAACACCGTCTTTGGTGATGGTTGGCGCGCCGAAGCTCTTGGCCAGGACAACGTTACGGCCTTTCGGGCCCAGGGTAGCTTTTACCGCGTCAGCCAGAACGTTGACACCAACGAGCATTTTCTTGCGGGCGGAATCGCCGAATTTTACGTCTTTAGCAGCCATGATCGTTTAATCCTTGGAATTCTTTGGAGTAACGGGAAGTCGGGTAAATCAGCCTTCGACGACAGCGAGAATCTCGTTCTCGGCCATCACCAGCAGGTCTTCGCCATCAACTTTCACGGTGTTGCTGCCCGAATACGGGCCGAAAACCACTTTGTCACCCACTTTCACGGCCAGCGCGCGAACTTCGCCGTTGTCCAGGATGCGACCGGTGCCGACGGCGACAACTTCGCCACGGTTTGGTTTTTCAGCGGCCGAACCCGGCAGGACGATACCGCCAGCGGTTTTCGATTCTTCTTCGCTGCGACGGATGACTACGCGGTCATGCAGAGGACGAAGCTTCATTGTCGATCTCTCCCAAATTGTGGTTTTCATCGGCCGGTGTCGACACCGGCGGGTTGATGCGGTCCGGCGTTGCCGGGGGTGGCCCGCGATGGGCGAGCCACCTGTGTTTTGTCTGGCGTTGCCGCCAGAAACCTTGCGGTGACCACATACATGAGGCCGACATAATCAATTACAAGGCTTGCTGCAGAAAATTTTTCAGCGGCATGAAAAGCTTGGGGCCGCAAAGCGGCCCCTGGGGTGGTTACTTGTCGCGGCGTTCGTATTCGCCTTCGATGACATTCGGCCGGTGGCCGCTGTCGCGCGGCTGTGCCTGGAAGGGGTCGTCCTGAAACGCCCGCTGGCGCATGGCCTGGGCCTCGGCACGCTGACGCATCTTGCGCGCGGCCAGGTGGCGGGTGAACGGCAGCAGGCACAGCAGGCCCAGCACGTCGCTGATGAAGCCCGGCAACAACAACAGGCCGCCGCCGACTGCCAGCATCATGCCCTGGAACATGTCCTCGGCGGGCAGTTCGCCACGCTGCAGGCTCTCACGGGCACGCAGGGCGGTGGCCAGGCCGGCCACACGCATCACCAGCACACCCAGTGCGGACCCGGCGATGATCAACAGCAGCGCCGGAAAGAAACCGATGGCTGCGCTGACCTTGACGAAAACGAACAGCTCCAGCACAGGAAACAGCAAAAACAGCAGTAGAAAAGCACGCATCAAGGATTCCTCGACGGAAGACAATCTTCCCTTACGACCATCACATGGATGCGTGTGCTCGGTTTTTCAAGCTTCGACTTCCGTCGCAGTCGGCCATTGGTCGGCGCGCGCCAGCAAAACCAGGGCCTCGCGAACTTGTGTCGGCGTGTTGCAAATAGACGGGAACGGTAACCAATGAACGCCTTGGCCAATACGCAGGTGCATGCCTTCGCTGTCGATGCCGACCATCTGCGCAGGTGCGCTGCGCGGCAGGTCGCTCAACTCGACGTAATGGGCGATGGCGTTGGCGTGGTCGCTGTTCATGTGTTCGATCATGCTGGCCTCGGCCTTGCCCGCGAACGGGTTGGCCCGGGTTACCTGGTCGAGCCAGTGAATTGCACCGAAGCCGCCGATGTAACGGTGGCGTACCGGTTGCAGTACCCAGAAGTCGAAGTCGTGCGCCTTGTGGTAATTGGCAGCATCGGCGAAGTAGCGGTAGTAGCGCTCGGCAGCCGCCTCGATGGCGGCTTCGTCGACCAGCTTGTGAGCCTCGGCCATCACCGTCAGGCGGCCAACGGCTTGCACATCCTCGGCTTCACGTTCGCCGACCAGCAGCGAGCACTTCGGGTCTTTCTGCAGGTTGTGGGTGTGCTGGGCGATGCGGCTGATGAGGATCAGCGGGTTGCCATCGGCATCCAGGCAATACGGCACCACCGACCCGAAGGGAAAGCCGGGCATGGACTTGGAATGGGTCGAGAGCACGCCGCGGTACTCTTTGAGCAGCAGTTCCCGGGCGGGGCGGATGGCATTGGTACTCACTGAAGGGGCTCCTGCAGGCGGACTGGATGGGTGACAAGATAATCATTATCACCCGCCAGTGCCACCAGGGCTGCTTGACGCCCCCCGGGTATTTACCAGGTTACACCGAAGCCTGCGGTGTAACGGGTCTTGTCCAGGTCACTTTCACGTGTGCCGGTGATGATGTCCTTTTCTGCCTTGAGGTTGAGCGAGGCCCATTCGGTGACCTTGTAGCGCAGGCCTACTTCGGCATCCAGCGAATAGTCGGCCACGCCACCCAGCGGTTTGGCGAACTCGCCATTGGTGAACAGCTGGACGTTCTTGCCGATCAGGTAACGGGTGTAATCCCACTTCACCGCCGCCGAATAGAAGTTGTCCTTGCCGCCATCCTGGTATTCGAAATCGGTGCGGTTGATCAGCGAACCCAGCGAGAATGCGCCCAGTTCGTCGTCCCAGAACTGGTAGCCCGGGCCAGTACCGACCGTACGCTGGCGCGCCAGGTCTTCGACGTGGTCGCGCTTGTATTCAAGCCGCCCCTGCCAGAACCACTTCTCGGTAATGAAGCGGTCGAGTGCGTACTCGGCACTCCAGTTGTTGGCGGTGGTGACGTCGTCCTTGGTTTCGCGGTTGTACTCGCCTTCGGCATTGTGCCGCCAACGGCCATGGCGGGCGGTGGTCTTGAAGCCGATGTCGTAGTCGTCGGTATCGTTCTCGGCACGCTTGTAGTCCAGGGCAGCATCGACATTGCCCTTCCAGACCAGGTCTTCCACCACCGGCTTGGGCTTCATGATCTGCTGGATACTGGCAAGCTCGACGGTCTTCGGCGCTTCGCCGTTGGCCAGGGTCACCTTGCCCGCCTCGGCCGCCTTGAGCGACTTGGTCTTTTCGCCGTTGTAGGCATCCTGCTTGACCAGCAGTTCCTGATCGCTCTCGAGGGTTTGAACCTGTTTCCAGTCCAGGGAGATCGAGCCGCCATAAGGCGTTTCCAGCAGCAGCTTGCCGCCGTCGAAGACGCGGATCTTGCCGCTCAAGCGGTCACCGTTTTTCATCCACACGGTGTCGGCGAACGCAGGAGCAGCGCACAGGGAAGCGGTCAACAGGCACAACAACGATCTAGAATGCATAAGCGGACTATGGGTTCGATTGGGCGAAAAAGCCGGGGATTATCCAGATACCGACGACCAGAGCAAGGACAGACCGACCATCATGCCGTTGAGTTCAACTCTCATTTGCCGTGACCATTGGTCCGGTTTCACTTCAGGCCAGGGCTGCCGCGATGTCTGAGGAATTTGCGCACACGCTGGATGCCCCGCAAGCCCGACGAACGGCGCTGTATTCGGTGCTGGGCCAAGTGCCTGAAGGCAAGGTGGTCAGCTATGGTCAACTTGCCGAGCTGGCCGGCCTTGGCCGTGCAGCGCGCTGGGTCGGGCGAACCCTTGGCCAGCTTCCGGCCGATACCCGCTTGCCATGGCATCGCGTGTTGGGCGCAGGTGGGCGTCTGAGCCTGGCGCTGGGTACGCCATCGGGCGATGAACAACGGGCACGGTTACGTGCGGAGGGCGTTAATGTAACCAATAATCGTGTGGATATGACGCGCCATGGCTGGCGCCCGATGGAGCACAGCGGTTAGAGTGCGCGTTTTGTTTTCGCAAACTTGAGGCAGATGTTGGCCCATGCCCCGTAAAACCTGGCGCGCTGCGCTTGCTGCCTATGCCAGCCCGTCAACCCTGGTGCTTTTGCTGCTCGGCTTTGCCGCCGGTCTGCCCTACATGCTGGTGTTCTCGACCCTTTCGGTGTGGCTGCGCGAAGCTGGCGTGGCGCGCGAAACCATTGGCTACGCGAGCCTGATCGGCCTGGCGTATGCCTTCAAGTGGGTATGGTCACCGCTGCTCGACCAATGGCGCCTGCCGCTGCTGGGCGGGCTTGGGCGCAGGCGTTCGTGGCTGTTGTTGTCACAAGCGCTGGTGGTGATCGGCCTGGTCGGCATGAGCCTGTGCGACCCGCAGCAACACCTGTCGTGGCTGATTGCCCTGGCGGTGCTGGTGGCGTTCGCCTCGGCCACCCAGGACATCGCCGTCGATGCCTATCGCCTGGAAATCGCCGACGACCAGCGCCAGGCAGCCCTTGCCGCCAGCTACATGGCCGGTTACCGGATCGCCGCCCTGCTGGCCACCGCCGGTGCGCTGTTCTTTGCCGAATGGTTCGGCTCTACCGGCTTCAGCTACCTGCACAAGGCCTGGGCCGGCACCTACGTGCTGTTCGGCGTGATGATGCTGCCTGCGCTGTTCACCACCCTGGTGATGCGCGAGCCCCCCGTGCCCCTGCGCACCCAGTTGTCGGCGGCGCGCTACGGCCTGATTCACCAGTTGGCTTCGGTGTTCGTGCTGATCATTCTGCTGGTGTCGGTACCGGCAAGCTTCACCCAGCTGTTCAACACCGATTGGGCCAGTGTCATCTTCGGCGATGCAACGCCCCTCGACCTGCTGCTGGAAGACCGTGCCTTCCTGCGCCTGATTCTCTACGCACTGCTGACCTGGGCATGCCTGTCGAGCATGGGCCGCCGCGGCCTGGCACCGGTGCTGACGCCAGTAAACGACTTCATCACCCGCTACCGCTGGCAGGCGCTGCTGTTGCTCGGGCTGATCGCCACCTATCGCATGTCGGACACCGTGATGGGCGTGATGGCCAACGTGTTCTATATCGACATGGGCTTCACCAAGGACCAGATCGCAAGTGTCAGCAAGGTCTTCGGCCTGATCATGACCCTGGTCGGCGCGGGCGCGGGTGGCTTGCTGATCGTGCGGTTCGGCATCTTGCCGATCCTGTTCATCGGCGGCGCAGCTTCGGCTGCCACCAACATCCTGTTCCTGATGCTGGCCGATATGGGGCCGAACCTGGAGATGCTGGTGGTGACCATTTCGCTGGACAACTTCAGTTCAGGCTTGGCCACCTCAGCGTTCGTCGCCTATCTGTCGAGCCTGACCAACCTCAAGTTCTCGGCCACGCAATATGCCCTGCTCAGCTCGATCATGCTGTTGCTGCCGCGCCTGATCGGCGGCTATTCGGGAGTGATGGTGGAGAAGTTCGGGTATCACGACTTCTTCCTGATTACCGCGCTGCTGGGCGTGCCGACGCTGATCCTGATCGCCTTGCAATGGCGGCAGGAAGTGGGCCGTGGCAAGCAGGCACCGGTTGAAAACTCAGCGGCCGAGCGGCCCTGAGAGATTTCCGCTGCCTGCTCTGGCCTCTTCGCGGGGCAAGCCCGCTCCCACAGGTCCATCACCGATCTTGAAATAGGTGACGGACCTGTGGGAGCGGGCTTGCCCCGCGAAGACGCCAGAGCAGGCGCTGAAGATTACTGCGCGACAGCCCCTTCGTCCGGCCGGCCCCCCACTACAAACCACAACGGCCAGAGCGCCAACGCCCCCGCCACCCCTGCGGCCAGCGCAAAGTGCAGCAGGCTCGCCCCCGCCCCGATCATCGCCATCACCGCGCCGCCCAGCCCCAGCAAGGCAATGGTGATCATCCCCAGCATCGCCGAGACCAAGCCCTTGCTCTGATCGCTGGAGAACAGCGTCATGCGGTACAGCACTGCGTTGGCGACACCCAGGCCAAGCGCATACAGCGACATCCCCGCCACCACGCTGGTCACCGTGGGCCAGTACCAGGTCGCCAGCACCATCAGGCACAAGCCGGCCAGGTAAGGCCACAGGGCACCGCGCACCAGGGCTGGCAGTGGGTAGCGGTCGGCGATGCGGTTGATGATCAGGTTGCCAAGGATCAGCCCGCCAAACACGGGCAACTGCCACAACGCGTATTCCAGGGTGCTCAACCCCTCGTCGTGGATGAGCAGCACAGGCGACAGGCCGATCCAGCCGATCAGCGGCAGGCCCACCAGCCCCAATGCGGCGCTGCCGGCGACAAAGCGGCGGTTCGCCAGCAACTGGCCGTAACCGGCAAGCAACGGCAGCAGGTGAATCGGCGTGAACGGCAGGCGCGAGCCGTCGCGACGCTCCACCCCCAGGGTCTCGGGCATCAGGCGGTACAGCAGGCCCCACACCAGCACGGCACCCACGGCAAACGCCACGAACAGCCAGCGCCAGTCCAGCCATTGCAACATCAATGTGCCCACCAATGGACCCAACAGCGGCGACAGCAAGGCGATGTTGGCCAACAGGGCCATCATGCGTACCGCATCGGCTTCGCTGAATGCTTCGTTCAGGGCCGGGTAGCTGACCGTCACCACGAAGCCCAGGCCGATGCCCTGCAGCAGGCGCAGCAGGTTGAACAGGCCGATGTCCTGCACCCAATAAGTGGCCAGGCAGGCCGCACCGAAGAAAGCGCAGCCGACCAGCAGCAACGGGCGGCGGCCATAGCGGTCGGCCAGCGGGCCGATCAGCCACTGCAGTACCACGCCCCCCAGCAGGTACAGGTTGAGGGCGTGGGGGATGTACTCCGGGCTGGCGTTCAGGTGGTCGACCACCACCGGCATGGCTGGCATGACCGCGTCGCTGGCCAGGTAGGTCAGCAGCTCGAACAGGGCCAGGGTCAGGCCGAACAGCAGGGCTCTGAGGGGGGTGATGTACAGCAGTGGTTTCATGATGGCGTTCAGCTAGAGGCAGGTGCGGTCAGGGTATATGCCAGAAATGGCGGAATTTGGCTGTGAACAAGTGTAATGGGCAAAAAAAAGGGCCGCGAAAGCGGCCCCGGATTCCTGGCAGCAATTACTGCGCTGCGGTTTCCTGCACCACGCGAATCACCCGCTGCGGGAACGGAATGTCGATACCCTCGGCCTTCAGGCGGTCACGCGCCTGTTCATTGAGCATGAACATCACGTCCCAGTAATCGCTGGTCTTGGTCCACAGGCGCAGCGACACGGTGATCGAGCTGTCACCCAGGGTTGCCACCACGGCCTGCGGCGCCGGGTCGGGCAGCACGCGCGGGTCCTGCGCCAGCTCCAGCAGCACGTTGCGCGCCTTCTGCAGGTCGGCCTCGTAATCCACACCCACGTCGAACACCACCTTGCGGGTCGGCTGGCGGTTGGTGTTGGTGATGATGCCGTTGGACAGGCTGCCGTTGGGCATGATCACTGTCTTGTTATCACCGGTACGCAGCACGGTGTGGAAGATCTGGATGCTGTCGACGGTACCGCTGACGCCCTGCGCCTCGATCCAGTCGCCAATGCGGAACGGGCGGAACATCAGGATCAGCACACCACCCGCGAAGTTGGCCAGGCTGCCCTGCAGGGCCAGGCCGATGGCCAGGCCGGCGGCACCGATGGCGGCGACGAACGAGGTGGTCTCGATGCCGATCATGGAGGCCACGCTGACCAGCAGCAGTACCTTCAAGACGATGTTGGCCAGGGTGCTGATGAAGCCTTGCAGAGCCAGGTCGGCGTTGCGCAGGGCTACCAGTTTGCCCAGGCGGGCGCTGACCTTGTTGACGATCCACCAGCCGACCGCCAGGGTCAGCAGTGCCAGCAGCACACGGCTGCCGTATTCCATGATCAAGGGGATCCAGGTCTGCGATTGGCGGACCAGCTGATCGACTTCAGCGTTCAAATCCATGTTCATCTCCTGATGCCGAACGGCATGTACGCGGTAAAACTGGCCGCAGGCATTTCAGCGGCCATGGACCCGATGGACATCATTGCGCCACAGGGGTTCCTGGCAACGCCCGCATCAATCGCGGAAGTTGTTGAACTGCAGCGGCATGTCGAATTCCTTGGCGCGCAAGGCCGCGATGGCCTCTTGCAGGTCGTCGCGCTTCTTGCCGGTGACGCGCACCTGCTCACCCTGGATAGCGGCCTGAACCTTGAGCTTGGCGTCCTTGATGTGGGCGACGATCTTCTTCGCCAGCTCCTTGTCGATGCCTTCGCGGAACTTGGCTTCCTGCTTCATTTCCTTGCCGGAAGGGTACGCGTCCTTGGTTTCCAGGCATTTGACGTCGATCTTGCGCTTGACCAGCGCCAGGCGCAGGATCTCGATCATCGCCTCGAGCTGGAACTCGGCCTCGGCGGTCAGCATCACGGTCTGCTCCTTGTCCTTGAACTCGAAGCTGCCCTTGCCTTTGAGGTCGTAACGGCGGTCGAGCTCCTTGATGGCGTTTTCGACGGCGTTCTGCACTTCGTGCTTGTCCAGTTCCGATACCACGTCGAACGAAGGCATGGTTGTTCTCCATAAAATAAAAGCGCGCTCAGTCTGAAGATGGAGCGCGTCGGGGTTAGAAGGTTAAAATGCGGACTCATTATAACGGGTTGCGAAACGCAGATGAGCAGCACCTGGCATATTCTCGGCGCCGGTAGCCTCGGCAGCCTCTGGGCTTGCCGCCTGGCGCGGGCGGGCAAGGCAGTGCGCCTGATCCTGCGCGACGGGCAGCGTTTGCAGGCCTACCAGCAGGCCGGTGGCCTGACGCTGGTGGAACAGGACCAGCCGACGCATTACGCGATCCCTGCCGAAACTGCCGAGTCCAGCGGGCCCGTGCACCGCCTGCTGGTGGCGTGCAAAGCCTATGACGCGGCGCCGGCAATCGATCGCCTGGCCGCGCGCTTGGCCGATGGCGCCGAAATCGTGCTGCTGCAGAACGGTCTTGGCAGCCAGGATGAGGTCGCAGACCAGGTCCCGCATGCCCGCTGCATCTTCGCCTCGAGCACCGAGGGTGCGTTCCGCGAGGACGATTGGCGGGTGCGCTTTGCCGGCCACGGCTTCAACTGGCTGGGCGACCCCGCCAACCCAGGCATACCCGAATGGTTCGACGACCTGCACGAGGCCGGCATTCCGGCTGAATGGACCGTGGACATCCTCACCCGCCTGTGGCGCAAACTGGCGCTTAATTGCGCGATCAACCCGCTGACCGTGCTGCACGACTGCCACAACGGCGGCTTGCTGGCGCACCTGAGCGAAGTCGACGGCTTGAGCAATGAACTGGCCCAGCTGCTGCAACGCTGCGGCCAGCCGGAGGCTGCGCAAAACCTCGACGAAGAAGTGCAACGGGTGATCCTCGCCACCTCAGCCAACTACTCTTCCATGTACCAGGACGTGCGCGCGGGCCGACGTACCGAGGTTCACTACCTGCTCGGCCATGCCTGCCGCGCCGCAGCCCGCCACGGCATGGTGCTGCCGCAGCTGGAACGCCTGCACCGGCGCCTGGTCGATAACCTGCGTGCGCGTGGTTTGCCCTGCGCCTGACGCGCCCTCTCAACCGGATACGGACATTGCCTAGCCCATGACCTTGCGCCAACGCCTGGAAAACCTCCCGGTCGGGCAGAAGCTGCTGGCGGCCCTGCTGGTGCTGCTGGTGACCATCCTGCTGGTGGCCAACCTCACGTTCATCAGCGCCGCCTACTGGATCACCCAGGAGAGCATGGCGCCGCAAGCCTTGCAGACCATTGGCCGGCTGGTCGCCAACCCGCAACTGGCAGCCCGCGCCGGTGACAATCAGGACACCGCCACGGCGCTGCTCAAGGAACTGGACAGCTACACCCCGCTGCGCGCCGCGGCCGTCTACGGTGGCGATGGCCGCCTGCTGGCCCAGTTGCAGCATGGCGACCCCCTGGCCCTGCCCAAACGGTATCGCAACATCGACGGCTGGCGCCTGATGGAGTTTCGCAGCACCCAGCTGATCCGCATCCCTCGCGATGCCAGCCCGCCAGCCCACCTGCTGCTGGTGGCCAGCAGCGAACTTCCTACAGCCTTCTACACCGGCACGCTCAGTGCCAGCCTGGCGATCCTGGTGTTCAGCATTCTGCTTTGGCTGGTGATCGCCCGGCAGATCAAGCGCCTGATTACCCAGCCGATCAACCAGCTCGAAGAGCTCAGCCGCCAGGTCACCCGCGAAGAAAGCTACGCCATGCGCGCCAAACGCGGCAACGACGACGAAATCGGCAGCCTGGCCGACGCCTTCAACACCATGCTCTCGCGCATCGAGGCGCGCGAGCAGCAGCTCAAGCGCACCCGCGACGAATTTCAGGACGCTTACGACCAGGCCCAGGGCCTGGCCGAGGAAACCCGTCATACCAACCGCAAACTGGAGCTGGAAGTCCAGGTGCGCAGCAAGATCGAGAAAAAGCTCACCGGCTTTCAGAACTACCTCAACAGCATCATCGACTCCATGCCTTCGGCGCTGATCGCCCTCGACGAACAGCTCTACGTAACCCAGTGGAACCACGAAGCCACGGTGCTCTCCGGCACGCCGCTGGACGAGGCGCTCAACCAGCCGATCTTCATCGCCTTCGAACCGCTCAAGCCGTTTTTGCCACAGCTCAAGGAGACCGTGGAGAAACACCGCGTGGCGAAGATCGAACGGGTTACCTGGCCCAAGGACGATGACCTGCGCCATTATGCGCTGACCTTCTACCCGCTGATGGGCGGTGGCGGCCGTGGCGTGGTCATCCGTATCGACGACATTACCCAGCGTCTGTCGCTGGAAGAAATGATGGTGCAATCGGAAAAAATGCTCTCGGTCGGTGGCCTCGCCGCGGGCATGGCACACGAGATCAACAACCCGCTGGGGGCGATCCTGCACAACGTGCAGAACATCCGCCGGCGCCTCTCGCCAGAACTGCCGCGCAATCAGGAGCAGGCAAGCGAACTGGGCATCGACCTGCCCATGGTCAACCGCTACCTGGAAAGCCGCGAGGTGCCGCAGCTGCTGAACGGCATTCAGCAGGCTGGCGCCCGGGCGGCCAAAATCGTCACCCACATGCTCAGCTTCAGCCGCCGCAGCAATCGTCAACTGGCGCCCTGCGACTTGCCAGCGCTGATCGACCAGGCAGTGGAGATCGCCGGCAACGACTTCGACCTGGCCATCGGCTTCGACTTCAAGGGCCAGGCGATCGTCCGTCAGTTCGACCCCAACCTCGGCCCGGTGCCGTGTACCGCCAACGAACTGGAGCAAGTGCTGCTGAACCTGCTGAAGAACGCCGCCCAGGCCATCCACCAGCGGCCGCAAACCAACGAACCCGGGCGCATCACCTTGCGCACCCGGCTCAGCCCGCCCTGGGCGGAAATCCAGGTCGAGGACAATGGCGTCGGCATGCCCGAGGCCGTGCGCAAGCGCACCTTCGAGCCGTTCTTCACCACCAAGGAGATCGGCCAGGGTACTGGCCTTGGGCTGTCGGTTTCGTACTTCATCATCACCAACAACCACAAGGGGCAGATGGAAGTGCAGTCCACGCCCGGCCAGGGCACCTGCTTCACCCTGCGCCTGCCCCTGGGCCTGCCAGCAGCGGCGGCGCCGACCAAAACGGAGGCATGACATGGGCTATCGCCTGTCGAAGATCTACACCCGCACCGGCGACCAAGGCGAAACCGGCCTGGGCGATGGGCGCCGGGTGCCCAAGGACCATCCTCGGATCGAAGCGATCGGCGAGGTGGACAGCCTCAACAGCCAGCTTGGGCTGCTGCTGGCCGGCTTGGCCGAGCAGGGGCTGGACGAGGTCAGCGAGGTTCTGGCGCCCTGCCAGCACCGTTTGTTCGACCTGGGCGGCGAACTGGCGATGCCCAGTTACCAAGCGTTGAACCAGGCCGAAGTGGAGCGGCTGGAGGCCGCCATCGATGTGTGGAACGAAGAGCTGGGGCCGCTGAAAAACTTCATTCTGCCCAGCGGCTCGGCGCTGATCGCCCAAGCCCATGTGTGCCGTAGCCTGGCGCGCAGTGCGGAGCGGCGGTGTCAGCAGTTGAATGCTGTGGAACCGCTGGCAGGCGTAGGGTTGGCGTACATCAACCGCCTTTCGGATCTGCTGTTTGTCGCGGCGCGGATCATCGGGCGGCGGCAGGGGGTTGCCGAGGTGTTATGGCAGGCGGCGGATAAGCCAGCAAGCTGACACCGCGAGTTGCGGCCCCCACAAAGTCACCAATGCCCGCGCGGCCGGCGCAGTCCCTGTGGGAGCCGGCTTGCCGGCGAAAGGGCCGCGAAGCGGCCCCCCACAAAGTCATCCAATGCCCGTGCGGCCGGCGCAGTCCCTGTGGGAGCCGGCTTGCCGGCGAAAGGGCCGCGAAGCGGCCCCTCGACCAGGCCACTCAAGCCTCAGGCCAGAACGCCCGAATCCCGGCAACACCTTGCGCGCCAGCTTCCCACGCCCGCTCACGCTCGCCCGGCCCGACCCCACCGAGCAAGAACACCGGGTGGCTGAACCCTGCAATCAACCGCTGCGCCTCCTCCCAGCCCAGCGGCACCGCCTCAGGGTGTGTCTGGGTCGCCTGCACCGGCGACAGGGTGACGAAATCAACGCCCATCTGCTCCGCCAGCGCCAGCTCCTCGGCCGTGTGGCAGGACGCTGCCAGCCACCGCTCCTTGGGGAATGGCCGGCCCTTGGCGGCGTACTTGCGCAGCTGCGCTGCAGTCAGGTGCCAACCGGCAGACGGGAAGTCGCCCAGCCACTCCAGCGGCCCTTTGAGCATCAGCTGTGCCTTGCCGCCACACAGCCCCACTGCATCCACCGCCACGTCCCGGTACTTGGGGTCGTACATGTCCGGCGCGCGCAGTTGGATCAAGCGGGTACCATTGGCCACAGCCCTCTGGATGCCCTTGAGCATCTGGGGCACTTCCAGGCCGTCCGGGGTAATCAGGTACTGGTCCGGCAGGCGCGCGGCGGCCACGATCGGCTTGTTGGCCTCGGGGAAGTCGTAATCCGCAAGCTCCCGTGGCGTAACCCAGGCCAGCGGCTGGCCCTCAGCACCATGGGGTTCGCCCGTAAACGCCTGAACCTCGCGGACATCTAGCAATACCTGCTTGTCAGGGTAATCGTGGCTGACCTTGATCAGCGCCCGCGAACGGGTCACTTCGATACCAAGCTCTTCGCGAAGCTCGCGGGCCAGCGCCGTTTCAACGCTTTCGCCCTCCTCCACCTTGCCGCCGGGAAACTCCCAGAGGCCGCCCTGGTGCTGGCCATCGGCGCGCCGGGCAATGAGAATGCGGCCATCGTTACCGCGAATGACCGCTGCTGCTACATGAATCCGTTTCACCCTTCACGCTCCGCCAGGCCAGCTTGTTGCCAGGCCTTGAAGGCTGGCCACTGGTAAATAGTCTCGATGTAAGCGGCTGCCTGCGCGGGCACTTCTACGCGGTAGCTGCGCAAGCGCACGGCCACCGGGGCGAAGAAGGCATCGGCCAGGGTCGCTTTGCCGAACAGGAACGGCCCGCTGTCCTTGGACACCAGACGGCATTCGGACCACAGCGCGACGATTCGGTCGATGTCCACCTGCACGTCCAGCGGAACATTCTCCAGCCCCTCATCCCGCGACAGGTCGAACGGCATGGCCCCACGCAGGGCGAAGAAGCCGCTGTGCATCTGTGCGCAGGCCGAGCGGGCCTGGGCACGTGCGGCCACGTCGGCCGGCCACAGCTGGGCCTCGGGGTGGCATTCGTTGAGGTATTCGGCGATGGCCAAAGAGTCGGCGATCACGCCGTGCTCGGTCTTGAGCAGCGGCACCTTGCCGGTAGAGGAGAATGCCAGGATGCGCCGACGGGTGTCGGGCTGGTTGAGTTTGATCAGGGTTTCTTCGTAGGGCACACCGGCCAGTTCAAGGGCCAGGGCGGCGCGTAGCGACCACGAAGAATACAGCTTGTCGCCGATGATCAGGTGATAGCTCATGGGTCGGCTCCATTGTTCGGAATTATGGGGCTGCTGCGCAGCCCTTTCGCGACACTAGGCCGCTCCTGCAGAAAAGCGCAGACCGATGCAGGAGCGGCCTTGTGTCGCGATGGGCCGCGAAGCGGCCCCTGTTGCATCAGGTACGGTATTCGGCGTTGATCTTCACGTACTCGTGGGACAGGTCGGTGGTCCAGATGGTTTCGCTGCACTGGCCACGGCCCAGCTCGATACGGATGGTGATTTCTTCCTGGGCCATCACTGCCGAACCCTGCGCCTCGGTGTAGCTCGGGCTGCGGCCGCCTTGGCTGGCGATGCAAACGTTGTCGAGGTACACGTCGATCAGGCTGACATCCAGTTCCGGCACACCGGCACGGCCCACAGCGGCCAGGATACGGCCCCAGTTCGGGTCGGAGGCGAACAGCGCGGTCTTGATCAGCGGCGAATGGGCAACGGCGTAACCGACGTCCAGGCACTCTTGATGGTTACCACCGCCGTTGACCTGCACGGTAACGAACTTGGTGGCGCCTTCGCCGTCACGGACGATGGCCTGGGCCACTTCCATGCACACTTCGAACACAGCCTTTTTCAGCGCTTCGAACAGCGCCCCGCTGGCTTCGGTGACTTCCGGCAGGTTGGCCTTGCCGGTGGCGATGAGCATGCAGCAGTCGTTGGTCGAGGTGTCGCCATCGATGGTGATGCGGTTGAACGACTTGTTGGCACCGTCGAGCATCAGGTCCTTGAGCACCTTGGGGGCGACCTTGGCGTCGGTGGCGATGTAGCCGAGCATGGTGGCCATGTTCGGGCGGATCATGCCGGCGCCTTTGCTGATACCGGTCACGGTGACGGTCACGCCCTCGTGCTGGAACTGGCGGCTGGCCCCCTTGGGCAGGGTGTCGGTGGTCATGATGCCAGTGGCGGCTTCGGCCCAGTTGTTTTCCGACAGGTTATCCAGTGCGGCCTGCAGGGCGCCTTCGATCTTCTCGACCGGCAGCGGTTCGCCGATTACACCGGTGGAGAACGGCAACACCGCTTCGGCGGGTACGCCGGTCAGCTCTGCCAGCTTGGCGCAGGTACGCTCGGCAGCGGCCAGGCCCGGTGCGCCGGTACCGGCGTTGGCATTGCCGGTGTTGGTCAGCAGGTAGCGCACGGTGCCCTGAACGCGCTGCTTGGAGAGGATCACCGGCGCTGCACAGAAGGCGTTGAGGGTGAACACGCCAGCCACGCTGGAACCTTCGGCGCAGCGCATGACCACTACATCCTTGCGCCCTGGGCGCTTGATGCCGGCAGACGCGATGCCGAGTTCAAAACCCGGAACCGGGTGCAGGGTGGGCAAAGGACCAAGACCAACAGCCATTAGAGCGCTCCTAGAAAAACGGTGAAATGATGATGGAAGAGCGGGGCCGCTTCGCGCCCCATTCGCGGCACAAGGCCGCTCCCACAAGAACGCACGCGGTCCCTGTGGGAGCGGCCTTGGGCCGCGAATGGGGCGCACAGCGGCCCCGGTTTTGTCACGTTACTGCGAGAGGTTCAGATCACTCGATCTGCCCATGGCAATGCTTGAACTTCTTGCCCGAACCACACCAGCACGGCTCGTTGCGGCCCAGCTTCTGGTCGTTGCGCACCGGGGCAGCTGCCACGGCCACTTCAGCACCCTCTTCGCTCAGCTGCTCGCTCTCCAGGCCTGGCGCCGGGGCATGCTGGAACTGCATGCGGCTGGCCAGTTCTTCGGCTTCGCGGCGCAGGCGGGCTTCTTCTTCGATCGGGTCTTCGCGGCGCACTTGAACGTGCGACAGCACGCGGATGGTGTCGCGCTTGATCGACTCGAGCAGCTCCTGGAACAGGCTGAAGGATTCGCGCTTGTACTCCTGCTTCGGGTTCTTCTGCGCATAGCCACGCAGGTGAATACCGTGGCGCAGGTGGTCCATGGTCGACAGGTGGTCTTTCCACAGGTCGTCCAGCACGCGCAGCAAAATCTGCTTCTCGAAGGTGCGCAGGGCGTCGATGCCGGCCTGGTCTTCCTTCTCGGTGTAGGCGGTAGTGATTTCTTTCAGCAGCTTCTCGCGCAGGGTCTCTTCGTAGAGGTGATCATCCTCGTCGAGCCACTGCTGGATCGGCAGCTTCATGGCGAAGTCGCTGGACAGCGCAGCTTCCAGGCCGGCCACGTCCCACTGCTCAGGCAGCGACTGCGGCGGAATGTGCTGGCTGATGGTGGCGTCGAGCACTTCCTTGCGGAACTCCTCGATGGTATCGCCGATGTTCTCGGCCGCCAGCAGGCTGTTGCGCATGTGGTAGATCACCTTGCGCTGTTCGTTGGCCACGTCATCGTATTCGAGCAGCTGCTTGCGAATGTCGAAGTTGCGGCCTTCAACCTTGCGCTGCGCCTTTTCGATGGCATTGGTGACCATGCGGTGCTCGATGGCCTCGCCAGACTGCATGCCCAGCGCCTTCATGAAGTTCTTCACCCGGTCGGAGGCGAAGATGCGCATCAGGCTGTCTTCCAACGACAGGTAGAAGCGGCTGGAGCCTGGGTCGCCCTGGCGACCGGAACGGCCACGCAGCTGGTTGTCGATACGGCGCGATTCGTGGCGCTCGGAGGCGATCACGTGCAGGCCACCCGACTCGATCACCTGCTGGTGACGCTTCTGCCAGTCAGCCTTGATCTGCGCGATCTGCTCGGCGCTCGGGTTGTCCAGGGCAGCCACTTCGGCTTCCCAGTTGCCGCCCAACAGGATGTCGGTACCACGGCCGGCCATGTTGGTGGCGATGGTCAGCGCACCCGGGGCACCGGCCTGGGCAATGATCTCGGCTTCTTTCTCGTGGTACTTGGCGTTCAGTACCTTGTGCTCGATACCCTCTTTCTGCAGCAGGGCCGACATGTGCTCGGAGGTTTCGATGGTCGCGGTACCCACCAGAACCGGGCGACCGAGAACCATGCTTTCTTTGATGTCGGCAATGATCGCAGCGTATTTCTCGTCGGCGGTCAGGTACACCAGGTCGTTGAAGTCCTTACGCGCCAGCGGCTTGTTCGGCGGGATGACCATCACGTTGAGGCCATAGATCGACTGGAACTCGAACGCTTCGGTGTCGGCGGTACCGGTCATGCCGGACAGCTTGGTGTACAGACGGAAGTAGTTCTGGAAGGTGGTCGACGCCAGGGTCTGGCTCTCGGCCTGGATGTTCAGGTTCTCTTTCGCCTCAATGGCCTGGTGCAGGCCTTCGGACAAGCGGCGGCCCGGCATGGTACGGCCGGTGTGTTCGTCGATCAGCAGAACCTGGCCGTCCTGGACGATGTACTCGACGTTGCGGTGGAACAGCTTGTGCGCACGCAGGCCAGCGTAAACGTGGGTCAGCAGGCCCAGGTTGTGCGCCGAGTAGAGGCTCTCGCCCTCGGCCAGCAGCCCGGCCTGGGTGAGCATCTCTTCGATGAACTGGTGACCGGCTTCGTTGAGCTCGACCTGGCGGCTCTTCTCGTCGATGGTGAAGTGGCCTTCCTGGGTGACCTGGCCTTCGACTTCTTCGATGTGCTGGGTCAGGCGCGGGATCAGGCGGTTGATCTCGATGTACAGCTTGGAGCTGTCCTCGGCCTGGCCGGAGATGATCAGCGGGGTACGCGCTTCGTCGATGAGGATCGAGTCGACTTCGTCGATGACCGAGAAGTTGAGTTCACGCTGGAACTTCTCTTCCTGGCTGAACGCCATGTTGTCGCGCAGGTAGTCGAAACCGAACTCGTTGTTGGTGCCGTAGGTGATGTCGGACGCATACGCAGCGCGCTTTTCTTCAGGCGGCTGGAACGCCGAGACGATGCCCACGGACAGACCGAGGAATTCGTACAGCGGGCGCATCCAGTTGGCGTCACGGCGGGCCAGGTAATCGTTGACGGTAACCACGTGCACGCCTTTGCCGGACAAGGCATTGAGGTAGACGGCCAGGGTACCGACCAAGGTCTTGCCTTCACCGGTGCGCATTTCTGCGATCATACCCTCGTGCAGGGTCATACCGCCGATCAGCTGCACGTCGAAGTGGCGCATGCCCATCACGCGCTTGCCGGCCTCACGGGCCACGGCGAAGGCTTCAGGCAGCAGTTGGTCCAGTGTCTCGCCTTTGGCCAGGCGCTCCTTGAACTCTGCGGTCTTGGCGCGCAGTTGCTCATCGGAGAGGGCGACCATTTTCTCTTCGAAGGCATTGACGATACTTACCGTCTTGAGCATGCGTTTGACTTCACGCTCATTCTTGCTTCCAAAAAGTTTCTTTAACAAAGGCGCAAACATATCGGCAGGATCTTCCACACGTAGGGATGGAGGGCGGCCCCATGAGTCGCCCGTGCAGCCCTGAGGCCGCATGCGAACGAGCATTCTACCCGGAAACGATGGTGAGGAAAGTGGTGGTTTACCACGATGCTGGCACAGCGCTCAGGCGGGGCTTTTCTAAGATAGGGGCATTTTCCCTGAGTTCAACCCGATGCATGATGAAACGTATCGAGAATGGCTCGTATCCTTCAGCGTCTGTCCTGGCCCTATCGCCGGCAAGTCGGCTGCCACAGGAATAGCCGCAGGCCTCAGGCCCTGCTTTGCGGCGATTAGGCCGGCACAGGCGACAGAGATGTTAGACTGCCGATCTTGTAACTTCATACGTACCCCATGGCCTACAAACCCTCCCCCGCCCAGCCGCCCTCCGCGCTGTTGCGCCAGGTGCGCCCGCTGCGCTTGCTGCTGAACCAGGCCGAGCGCCTGGAACATCTGCAACGCCTGCTGGAAAGCCAGCTGCAGCCTGCTGCGCGTGAGCATTGCCATGTGGCGTCGTGGCGCGACGGCACGCTGTTGCTGGTGGTTACCGACGGGCACTGGGCCACACGCCTGCGCTACCAGCAGAAGCGCCTGATGCGCCAGCTTCAGGCACTGGAGGCATTCGGCAACCTGCAGCGCATCCTGTACAAGGTGCAGCCCCCGCTGGTGCCGGCCAGGCGCGGCGGCAACAGCACCGAGCTGTCACACAGTGCCGCCGAGAGCATTCGTGATACCGCCGAAGGCATCAGCGACCCCAGGCTGCGCGAGGCACTGGAGCGCCTGGCCAGCCACGCCAAGGGTAAAAGCTGAAGCCGAGATATAAAAAAGGCCACCCGAAGGTGGCCTTAATCACTAGAGAGAGTGTTCGAACTTACACGGCTGCAACAGGGCGCATATAAGAGATCGGTGCCGTACTGGCATCTTCGAAGGTGACCACTTCCCAGGCATCGGTTTCGGCAATGAGCTTGCGCAGCAGCTGGTTGTTCAGCGCGTGCCCGGACTTGTAGCCCTTGAACTCGCCGATCAGGCTGTTGCCCAGCAGATACAGGTCGCCGATGGCGTCGAGGATCTTGTGCTTGACGAATTCGTCTTCGGAACGAAGGCCGTCTTCGTTAAGTACGCCGGTCTCATCGACAACAATGGCGTTTTCTACACTGCCGCCCAGCGCAAGGTTGTGCTTGCGCAGGTACTCGATGTCACGCATGAAACCGAAGGTACGGGCGCGGCTGACTTCCTTCACGAACGAGGTGCTGGAGAAGTCGACGACTGCGCTCTGGGTCTGGCCCTTGAGGACCGGGTGATCGAAGTCGATCTCGAAGCTCACCTTGAAGCCTTCGAAAGGCAGGAAAGTGGCGCGCTTGTCGCCCTCTTCCACTGTTACTTCACGCAGGATACGGATGAACTTCTTGGCTGCGTCCTGTTCTTCCAGGCCAGCAGACTGAATCAGGAATACGAAGGGACCGGCGCTGCCATCCATGATCGGAACTTCCGAGGCGGAGAGCTCGACGTAGGCGTTATCGATGCCCAGACCCGCCATGGCGGAGAGCAGGTGCTCGACGGTATCGACCTTGACGTCACCGTTGACCAGCGTGGTGGACATGGTGGTCTCACCGACGTTGGCCGCACGTGCCGGGATCTCGACCACAGGGTCGAGGTCGGCGCGACGGAAGACGATGCCGGTGTCGACAGGCGCAGGCTTGAGGGTCAGGTAGACCTTCTCCCCGGAGTGCAGGCCGACGCCTGTGGCACGGATGGTATTCTTCAGGGTGCGTTGTCTAATCATGGCATTGGCCGCTTCATCGCAAATTGCGAACAGGTATCAACAAAGGCTGGGGATAATAACAGACCCGGCCTTTGCTGAACACCAACCACCCTTATACCCCTGATAAATTCCATTAATCAGCCTGACGGCGCAGGAAGGCTGGGATATCCAGGTAATCCAGGTCATCCTGTGGGTTGAGTTTAGCTGCCGCAGCGGCACCTGCATGGGCCTGGTTGCGCATGACGGTCGGGCGCTCCAGGTCACGGTAGTTGACCGCAGGCTGCTCCTGGCGAACCGGGGCCGGGTTGGAAGCCTCGTATGCCTGCTGAGCGGTCTGCAGGGTGTTGTCGACGACCTTGACCGGCTTCTCGATGCGCGCGCCCAGGCCAGTGGCAACCACGGTCACGTGCAATTCGTCACGCATGTCCGGGTCGATCACGGTGCCCACCTTGACCATCGCGTGGTCGGAGGCGAAGGCTTCGATGATGCTACCCACGTCGGAGTACTCACCCAGCGACAGGTCTGGACCTGCGGTGATGTTCACCAGGATGCCGCGGGCGCCCTGCAGGTTGACGTCTTCCAGCAACGGGTTGCGGATCGCCGCTTCGGTGGCTTCGCGTGCACGGTTCGGGCCACTTGCGCAACCGGTACCCATCATCGCCATGCCCATTTCGCCCATCACGGTGCGCACGTCGGCAAAGTCGACGTTGATCATGCCCGGGCGCTTGATGATGTCGGAGATACCGCGAACGGCACCGGCCAGTACATCGTCGGCCTTGGCAAAGGCGGACAGCAGGCTGGCATCCTTGCCCAGGATGGTCAGCAGCTTCTCGTTGGGGATGGTGATCAGCGAGTCGACGCTCTCGGCCAGCATGCGGATGCCTTCATCGGCGATCTGCATACGTTTGCGACCTTCGAACGGGAACGGACGGGTCACCACGGCTACGGTGAGGATGCCCATTTCCTTCGCCACTTCGGCGATGATCGGCGCCGCACCGGTACCGGTACCGCCACCCATGCCGGTGGTGATGAACACCATGTTGGTGCCCTGCAGCACCTCGGCGATGCGCTCACGGTCTTCCAGCGCGGCCTGACGGCCGACTTCCGGGTTGGCACCGGCACCCAGACCTTTGGTCACGCCGGTACCCAGTTGCAGGATGGTGCGTGCGCCAATACTTTTCAGCGCCTGGGCATCGGTGTTGGCGCAGATGAATTCGACGCCTTCGATGCTGCTCTTCACCATGTGGTTGACGGCGTTGCCGCCGCCACCGCCGACGCCGATCACTTTGATGACCGGGCTTTGCGGGACGTTGTCTACGAGCTCGAACATTTTCCCTCTCCTTACAGTTCTCTAGTTGTCGCGCCTACCACTACTGCTTTGAAACTTAGAAGTTGCCCTGGACCCACTTCTTGAAGCGCTCAAGTACTGGGGCCTTCGGTTCATCGCCATAGCTGTTGTTGCTGCTGTTGCTGTTACCGGTCAGGATCAGGTCCTCGGACTGCTTCAGCAGGCCGTAAGTGAGCAAGCCCACACCGGTGGAATAGATCGGGTTGCGCACCACGTCGCTCAGCCCCCGAACGCTGTGCGGTACGCCCAGGCGTACCGGCATGTGGAAGATTTCTTCGGCCAGTTCGACGGCGCCTTCCATCTTCGCGGTGCCGCCGGTGAGGACGATGCCGGCTGGCACCAGGTCCTCGTAACCGCTGCGGCGCAGCTCGGCCTGGATCAGGGTGAAGAGCTCGTCGTAACGCGGCTCTACCACTTCGGCCAGGGCCTGGCGCGACAGCTCGCGCGGTGGACGGTCGCCCACGCTCGGCACCTTGATGGTCTCGCCGGCGCCGGCCAGCTTGGCCAGGGCGCAGGCGTAGCGAATCTTGATTTCCTCGGCGTACTGGGTCGGTGTACGCAGGGCCATGGCGATGTCGTTGGTCACCTGGTCGCCGGCAATCGGGATCACCGCGGTGTGCCGGATTGCGCCTTCGGTGAAGATGGCGATGTCGGTGGTGCCGCCGCCGATGTCCACCAGGCACACGCCAAGTTCTTTTTCATCGTCGGTCAGCACCGAGTAGGCCGAAGCCAGCTGCTCGAGGATGATGTCGTCGATTTCCAGGCCGCAGCGGCGTACGCACTTCTCGATGTTCTGCGCCGCGTTGACCGCGCAGGTGACCACGTGAACCTTGGCTTCCAGGCGCACGCCAGACATGCCCAGCGGCTCGCGCACGCCTTCCTGGTTATCGATCACGTAGTCCTGGGGCAAGGTGTGCAGCACGCGCTGGTCAGCCGGAATGGCCACCGCCTGGGCGGCGTCGAGCACACGCTCGAGGTCGGCGACGCTGACCTCGCGGTCGCGGATCGCGACGATGCCGTGGGAGTTCAGGCTGCGGATGTGGTTGCCCGCTACACCGACGAAGGCCGAGTGGATGCGGCAGCCTGCCATCAGCTGCGCTTCTTCCACTGCGCGCTGGATCGACTGCACGGTCGACTCGATGTTCACCACCACGCCCTTCTTCAGGCCGCGGGACGGATGGGTGCCGATACCCACGATCTCGAGGGTGCCGTCTTCGCCCACTTCACCCACCAGCGCCACCACCTTGGAGGTGCCAATGTCCAGCCCGACGATCATTTTGCCGCTATGCGCGTTTGCCATGGTCCTGCCTCTCTCTAATTCTTCGCAACGGCGGGTTGGGCCGTCGTCGGTGCGTTCGGTTCCCGCCAACCAACGGCAAGTCCGTTGGAATAACGCAGATCAATGCGGGCGATGTTGGTGATCTGCTCTTTGAGTGTCTTGTCGTAAATGGCAATGAAACGGCGCATCTTCTCCACCAGATGGTCGCGCCCCAACAGCAGCTCGATGCCTGGGCCGGCGCTGCTTGCACCGGTGGTCAGGAACCAACTGCCCCGCTCGCGCAGCTCCAGGCGAGCGATGGAAAAGCCCAAGGGGCGCAGCATCTGGCTCAGTACCTGATACTGCTGCATGACTTGTTGCTGGGCACGCTGCGGCCCGGCCAGCTGCGGCAGGTGCTCGTAGTTGGCCAGCTCGCGCGGGGTAAAGGCCTGGCCCTGGTTGTTGAGCAAAGCCTCGTCACCCCAGCGTGCCACCGGCAGCTGTTCTTCAAGGCGGATCACCACTTCGTCCGGCCACACCCGACGCACCTCGGCGTGGGCGATCCACGGCATCTGCTCAAGCTCCACACGCATGGCAGCAAGGTCGACACTGAAGAAGCTCGCCGCCACGTAGGGCGCGATCCGCTGCTGCACCGACTGCTGGCTGATGTAGCTGAGGTCGCCCTGCACGTCGATCTTGGTGATCGGCCGGTCGGCATAGGGCATCAGGCGAACGGCGCCCTCGTAGGCGCCAAAGCCTGCGGCCACCAGCAATACCGGCCACAGCAGGCGCTTGAGGCCACCCAGGCTCGGCCGCGGCAGGCGCGACGATACGGGCTCGTCGGCCACCAGTCGGCTGGCACCACGCGGCACCGGCTTGCTACGGCCGGTAACGGGTTGCTGCTGACGTATCATCGCGCCTTGCATGGCTTGTTAACCTCGCGTCGCTACGCTGTCGGCCAGGATCGCCAGCACCAGTTGCTGGAAGTCCAGGCCGGCCGCGCGGGCCGCCATGGGCACCAGGCTATGATCAGTCATGCCCGGTGCGGTGTTGACTTCGAGCAGCCAGAACCGGCCCTGCTCGTCCTGCATCACGTCCAGCCGGCCCCAGCCTTCGATGCCAATGGCATCGCAGGCGCGCGCGGTCAGGTCGATCAGTTCCTGTTCCTTGACGGTGTCCAGGCCACACGGGATGCGGTACTGGGTGTCGTTGGCGATGTACTTGGCGTCGTAGTCGTAGAACACGTGCGGGGTGCCCAGCGCGATCGGCGGCAGCACCTGGCCACGCAGAACCGCGATGGTGAACTCCGGGCCGTGGATCCATTGCTCGACCAGAACTTGCGAATCGTAATTGGCAGCGTCCTTCCAGGCAGCGATCAATTCTTGCTCGCTGCTCACCTTGGCCATGCCGATGCTAGAGCCTTCATGGGCAGGTTTGACGATCAGCGGGAAGCCCAGTTCCGTACTTGCTGCAACACAATCACTTTCGCTGGCCAATACGGCGTGGCGCGGGGTCGGAATACCCAGGCTCTGCCACACCTGCTTGGTGCGCAGCTTGTCCATGGCCAGGGCCGAAGCGAGGATGCCGCTGCCGGTGTAAGGGATGCCGAGGCACTCCAGCAGGCCTTGCATGCTGCCGTCTTCACCGCCACGGCCGTGCAGGATGATGAAGGCGCGGTCGATCTTCTCGCTTTGCAGGCGTGCCAGCAGGTCGTCGCCCACGTCGATGGCGACGACATCCACACCGGCGCTGGTCAGGGCTTCGATCACCGCGGCGCCGGACTTCAGCGATACCTCACGCTCGGCGCTCTTGCCGCCGTACAGCACAGCCACGCGGCCGAATGCCTTGACGTCCAGGGTCGAGTGCAACTTGTCGTAGGCGCTGGTCATTTCGACTTCTCCTGCTTGGCGCCAGCGAACAGCGGGCTTTTCATCAATTGCGGGGCCAGGCCACCGACGTCACCGGCACCCTGGCACAGCAGGATGTCGCCGGCGCGCAGCAGCGGCTGGACCACCGGCGCCAGCTCGGCGCCACGTTCGATGTAGATCGGGTCCAGCTTGCCGCGCTGGCGGATGCTGTGGCACAGCTGGCGGCTGTCGGCCCCAGGGATCGGCTCTTCGCCGGCCGGATAGACCTCCATCAGCAGCAGCACGTTGGCATCGCCCAGCACTTGTACGAAGTCGTCGTACAGGTCGCGGGTGCGGCTATAACGGTGCGGCTGATAGACAATCACCAGGCGCCGGCTTGGCCAGCCGCCACGCACGGCCTTGATCACCGCGGCCACTTCGGTCGGGTGGTGGCCGTAGTCGTCGACCAGCATCACGCTGCCGCCGTCGACTGGCAGCTCGCCGTATACCTGGAAGCGTCGGCCGACGCCCTGGAAGCCCGACAGGCCCTGGACGATGGCTTCGTCGCTGATACCTTCGTCGGTGGCGATGGCGATGGTGGCCAGCGCGTTGAGCACGTTGTGGTTGCCGGGCATGTTCACCGACACTTCCAGCGGCTCGCAGTCGCGGCGCAGCACGGTGAAATGGGTCTGCATGCCCTGCTGGCGCACGTTGATGGCGCGGATATCGGCCTCTTCGCTGAAGCCATAGGTCACGGTCGGGCGCTTGACCTGTGGCAGGATCTCGCGCACCACCGGGTCATCCAGGCACATCACGGCCAGGCCGTAGAACGGCAGGTTGTGCAGGAACTCGACGAAGGTTTTCTTCAGTTTGTTGAAGTCACCTTCGTACGTGGCCATGTGATCGGCGTCGATGTTGGTGACCACGGCGACCATCGGTTGCAGGTGCAGGAAGCTCGCGTCGCTTTCATCGGCTTCGGCGATCAGGTAGCGGCTGGTGCCCAGCTGGGCATTGGTGCCCGCAGCGGTCAGGCGGCCACCAATGACGAAGGTCGGGTCCAGGCCGCCTGCGGCGAACACCGAGGCCAGCAAACTGGTGGTGGTGGTCTTGCCGTGGGTACCGGCAACAGCGACGCCGTGGCGATAGCGCATCAGCTCGGCGAGCATCTCGGCACGCGGCACCACCGGAATGCGCCGCTCAAGGGCGGTGGCAACTTCCGGGTTGGCCGGGTTGATGGCGCTGGACACCACCAGCACATCGGCATTGGCGGCGTTCTCGGCGCGGTGGCCGACGAAGATCTCGGCGCCGAACGACTCCAGGCGCTCGGTGACCGGCGACGCCTTGAGGTCGGAACCGGACACCTGGTAGCCCAGGTTCAGCAGTACTTCGGCGATACCGCACATGCCCACGCCGCCGATGCCGACGAAGTGGATGCGGTTGATCCGGCCCATTTTCGGGTGGGGCATGGCTTTCTGGCTTTCAACCATGGGCCACCTCCAGGCAGATATCGACCACGGTGCTGGTTGCTGCAGGCTTGGCCAGGCGCCGTGCGGTGCCTGCCATGGTGTTGAGTTTCTCGGGTTGCATCAGCACCTCGTTCAGGCGTTCAGCGAGCTGCGCTGCGCCAGTTGTCGCTTGTGGCATAAGGAAGGCGGCGCCTTCCCGAGCCAGATATTGGGCGTTGTGGGTCTGGTGGTCGTCGATCGCATAGGGCAAAGGCACCAGCATCGAAGGCAGGCCCGCCGCCGCGAGTTCGCTGACAGTCAGGGCACCGGCCCGGCACACCACCAGGTCGGCCCAGCCATAGGCATGGGCCATGTCTTTGATGAACGGTTCTACCTGAGCCTCGACCCCCGCCTCCTGATAACGCTCGGCGGTGATCGGCGCGTGGCTCTTGCCGGCCTGATGGAACACCTCGGGCCGCAGGTTCGCGGGCACCTCGGACAGGGCCTTAGGCAACAATTTGTTCAATGGTTCCGCACCCAGGCTGCCCCCCATTACCAACAGGCGGGCGCGGCGCTCGGCCAGGGGCGCACGGTGTGCGTCCATGAACAGCTCCGGGCGCACTGGGTTGCCAGTGGTACGCAGCTTGTCATTGGCCTCGAAGGTACCTGGGAACGCTTCGCAGACGCGTGCCGACAGCGGCACCAGCAGGCGATTGGCAGTCCCGGCACGGGCGTTCTGTTCGTGAATCACCAGCGGCACGCCGCAAAGGCGTGCAGCCACGCCGCCTGGGCCTGTGAGGTAGCCGCCAAAGCCGACCACACAGACCGGCTTGAGCTGCCGAATGATCCGGCGCGCTTGCAGCACGGCCTTGACCAGGGTGAACGGCGCCTTGAGCAGCGACAGCTTGCCCTTGCCACGCAGGCCGCTGACCTGGATCAGGTGCAGCGGCAAGCCGGCCTGCGGCACCAGCTCATTTTCGATACCGCGCGGGGTGCCCAGCCAGTGCACGCTGTAACCGCGCGCCTGGAATTCACGGGCGCAGGCCAGGGCCGGGAACACATGGCCCCCAGTGCCGCCTGCCATGATCAGTACGTTCTTGCCGTCAGCGGCCATGACTGGTCTCCTCGGCAAAATCGCTTTCCTTGAATTCGTGCTCCTCGCTGCCCAGGTGCGTGCGGCTCTCCCACTCGATGCGCAGCAACAAGCCTACGCAGGCGCAGCAGATCACCAGCGAGCTGCCCCCGTAGCTGAGGAACGGCAAGGTCAGGCCCTTGGTCGGCAGCAGGCCGACGTTCACGCCGATATTGATGAGGAACTGGCCGATCCAGAGGAACGCCAGGCCGAACGCCATGTAGGCGGCAAAGAACTGTTTGGCCTTCTCGGCCCACAGGCCGATGTACAGGGCGCGGACGGTGACGAAGACGAACAGCGCGATGGTCACCAGCGAACCGACCACACCCAGTTCTTCGGCGAGCACCGAGAACACGAAGTCGGTGTGCGCTTCGGGCAGGTAGAACTGCTTCTGGACGCTATTGCCCAGGCCCACGCCCAGCCACTCGCCGCGGCCGAAGGCAATCAGTGCCTGGGTCAGCTGGTAGCCGGAGCCGAACTGGTCGGACCAGGGGTCGGTGAAGGTGATCAGACGTGCCATCCGGTAAGGCTGCGCCTGCACCAGCACGAATACCGCAACCACCGCCAGCACCACCATCAGGCTGAAGCGGAATAGCCCCACCCCGCCGAGGAACAGCATGGCTGCGGCGGCGCCCATCATCACCACGGTGGCGCCGAAGTCCGGCTCCATCAGCAGCAGGCCAGCCATCGGCAGCAGCACGATGAACGGTTTGAAGAAGCCCATCCAGCTTTCGCGCACCTCGGTCTGCCGGCGTACCAGGTAGCCTGCGAGGTAGATGACCACGAAGACCTTGGCGATCTCCGAGGGCTGGACGTTGAAGAAGCTGAAACCGATCCAGCGCATCGAGCCGTTCACTTCACGACCGATGCCGGGCACCAGCACCATGACCAGCAGCGCGAAGGCACCGACCAGCATCATGAAGCCCATGCGCTGCCAGGTGGCGATCGGCACCATCATGGTCGCGCCGCAGGCGACCAGGCCGATGGCCACGTACACCAGGTGGCGGAACATGTGGTAGAGCGGGTTGCCCGATTGCACCGCCGCTACTTCCGACGACGCCGAAGTGATCATCACCAGGCCCAGGCCAAGCAGCGCCAGGCAGCCGGCCAGGAAGGCGAAGTCGAGGTCGATGCCACGGCCGCTGATCAGCGGCGACGGGTACGGCTTGAGGATGCCGAAGATCATGCCAGCCCCCCCGCCGCCTGGGCGAACAGGCGCCCGCGTTCTTCGAAGTTCTTGAACATGTCGAGGCTGGCGCAGGCTGGCGACAGCAGCACGGCATCGCCGGGCTGTGCCAGGTCGGCACACTGTTGCACGGCCTCGTCCAGGGCCTTGACCCGCACCAGTGGTACGCCGTCGCCCAGAGCTTCAGCCAGGCGCTCGGCATCACGGCCGAGCAACACCACGGCGCGGCAGAAGCGTGCGACCGGCTCGCGCAGGGCAGCGAAATCGGCACCCTTGCCGTCACCACCGGCGATCAGCACCAGCTTGCCTTCGATGTCCGCGCCCAAGCCTTCGATGGCTGCCAGCGCTGCGCCAACGTTGGTGGCCTTGGAATCGTCGTACCAGTTCACGCCGTTGCGTTCACGCACCCACTGGCAACGATGGGCCAGGCCACCGAACTCGCGCAGGGCCGCGAGCATCGGCTCGAACGGCAGGCCTGCAGCATGGCCCAGGGCCAGGGCCGCCAGGGCGTTGCTCTGGTTGTGGGCGCCACGCACTTTCAGCTCGCGCGCCGGCATCAGCGCCTGGAATTCGAAGGCCAGGTATTTCTCGCCATCCACTTCACGCAGGCCGAACCCTTTGAAGTCCGGCTGGTTGAGGCCGAAGGTCCAGCATGGGCGGCCTTCCACCGGCAGCGGCCGGGTCAGGGCGTCCTGGCGGTTGACCACCACCTGCTGGGCGCCACGGAAAATCCGGTGCTTGGCCAAGTGATAGGCAGGCAGCCCGCTGTAGCGGTCCATGTGGTCTTCGCTGATGTTGAGCACGGTGGCGACTTCGGCGTTGAGCTGGTCGGTGGTTTCCAATTGGAAGCTCGACAGCTCCATGACGTACAGCTCGACATCATCGCTGAGCAGGTCCAGGGCCGGGGTGCCCAGGTTGCCACCGACAGCCACGCGTTTGCCTGCCTTGGCAGCCATCTCGCCGACCAGGGTGGTCACGGTGCTTTTCGCGTTGGAGCCACTGATCGCGATGATCGGAGCCTTGGCATGGCGGGCGAACAGTTCGATGTCGCCGGACAGTTTGACGCCACGCGCTGCAGCCTGCTGCAGCGCCGGGGTAGCCAGGGCCAGGCCGGGGCTCACGTACAGCTCATTGGCGCGGCACAGGAAGTCCACGTCCAGTTCACCACAGCGTACTTCCACCTGCGGGTAATCACGGCGCAGGGTGTCCAGTTCCGGCGGCTGCTCACGGGTGTCGGCGACCGCAAAGGCAATGCCCCGGCTCGCCAGGAAGCGAACCAGGGACATGCCGCTCTTGCCGAGGCCGACAACGATGCGGAATTGGTCGGAAGCGATCAGTGACACGCTCGTCTACCTCAGTTTCAGGGTTGCAAGGCCGATCAGCACCAGAATCACGGTGATGATCCAGAAACGGACGATCACGCGCGGCTCAGGCCAGCCCTTGAGTTCGAAGTGGTGGTGGATCGGCGCCATGCGGAACACGCGCTTGCCGGTCAACTTGAAGGAGGCGACCTGGATCACCACCGACAGGGTTTCCATGACGAAGATGCCACCCATGATGAACAGCACGATTTCCTGGCGCACGATCACGGCGATGGTGCCCAGCGCGGCGCCCAGCGCCAGCGCGCCGACGTCGCCCATGAACACCTGGGCCGGATACGTGTTGAACCACAGGAAGCCGAGGCCCGCGCCGATCAACGCGCCGCAGAACACGATCAGTTCGCCCGAGCCGGGTACGTACGGGATCAGCAGGTATTCGGCGAATTTCACGTTACCCGACAGGTAGCAGAAGATGCCCAGGGCGCCGCCGACCATGACCGTTGGCATGATCGCCAGGCCATCCAGGCCGTCAGTCAGGTTGACCGCGTTGCTCGAGCCGACGATGACGAAGTAGGTCAGGATGACGAAGCCGATACCCAGCGGAATGGTGACGTCCTTGAGGAACGGCACGATCAGGGTGGTTTCGACACTGGTCGGCGCTGTCTTGTACAGGAAGATTGCAGCACCCAGGCCGAACACCGACTGCCAGAAGTACTTCCAGCGGCTCGGCAGGCCACGCGAGTTCTTTTCGATCACTTTGCGGTAATCGTCGACCCAGCCGATGGCCCCGAACAACATCGTGACGATCAGCACCGTCCACACGTAACGGTTGGACAGGTCGGCCCACAGCAGGGTGCTGATGCCGATGGCGGACAGGATCAAGGCACCGCCCATGGTAGGGGTGCCTGATTTGGACAAGTGCGATTGCGGGCCGTCATTACGGACAGCCTGACCGATCTGGCGAATCTGCAGGGTACGGATCATCCACGGGCCCAGGCACAGTGCCAGCGACAACGCGGTCAGTACACCGAGGATCCCGCGCAGGGACAGGTACTGGAAGACCGCGAAGCCCTTGTGGAACTGTTGCAGATACTCAGCCAACAGCAGCAGCATTAATGTTTCTCCCCGCTGGCACCGCACAGTGCAGCCACGACGTTTTCCATCGCAGCGCTGCGCGAGCCCTTGATCAAGATAGTGGTATTGCTGGCAGTCTCGGCGCGAACGGCTTCGATCAGCTCAGCTTGAGTAGCGAAATGCCGGCCATCGGCGCCGAACGCCGTGACCGCATGAATCATGTTGGTACCCACTGCATACAGGGCGTCGACCTTGCCGCGTGCGTAATCGCCCACCTGACGGTGGCCTTCCTCCGCCCACTGGCCCAGTTCGCCGATATCCCCAAGCACCAGAACGGTGCGCCCGGAAAAGCCGGCGAGTATATCAATGGCCGCGCACATCGAGGTGGGATTTGCGTTGTAACTGTCATCGATCACCCGCACGCCGTTAGGCGCGATCTGCGCCACGGTGCGGCCCTTGACCGGCTGCACGGCATTCAGGCCGGCGGCGATGCCGTTCAGGCTCAGACCAACGGCATGGGCGGCGGCCGCGGCGGCCAGGGCGTTGCTGACGTTATGCTCACCCAGCACGTTGAGTTGCACCGCCACCGAGTCACCGGCGCCATGCAGCGTGAACGACGGGCAGCCACGGGCATCGCGACCGATGTCACTGGCGTAGAAGTCCGCCTTGATATCGCTGCGGGCGAAACTGATGACCGTGTGCGCACCGGCGCGGGCTTTCCAGGTAGCGAAAGCCTTGTCGTCCAGATTCAGAATGGCCGTACCGCCCTCGCCCAGGCCTTCGAGGATTTCGCCTTTGGCTTCGACGATTTTCTCTGGGCCGCCGAACTCGCCGACATGGGCAGTACCGGCGTTATTGATGATGACCACCTGCGGCCGGGCAAGGCCGACGGTGTAGCGAATTTCACCAATGCGCGACGCCCCCAGCTCGATCACCGCAGCGCTGTGCTCCGGGGCGATTTCCAGCAGGGTCAGCGGTGCGCCGAGGTCATTGTTCAGGTTGCCGCGGGTCGCATGCACCAGGCCACGGGTGCGCAGGATACTGGCAAGCATCTCCTTGACCGTGGTCTTGCCGCTGGAGCCGGTAATGGCCACCACCGGTTTGTCGAATGCGGCGCGGTTCAGCGCACCCAGCTGGCCCAACGCCACGCGGCAGTCCTTGACCAGCAGTTGTGGCAGGTCGACATCGGCGACCTCACGCTCGACCAGAGCCGCCACGGCACCCTTGGCCTTCACATCAGCCAGGTAGTCATGGCCATCGAAACGCGGGCCGGTCAGGGCAATGAACAACTGCCCGGCACCGACACTGCGGCTATCGATGCTGACACCGGTGAAGCTGGCATCGGCGCCGACCTGCCGAGCACTCAGTGCTGTGGTCAGCTGGCTGAGTGTCATGGGCTTAAGCATGTGGAGCCTCCCAGGCTGAAAGTGCCTTCTCGGCTTCGACCAGATCGGAGAAATCATGGCGCTCGCCATGGATCTCCTGATAGTCCTCGTGCCCCTTGCCAGCCAGAACGATGACGTCGTCGGCGGCAGCGGTAGCGATCAGGCGGGCAATGGCCTCGCCACGGCCAGCGACGAATTCGACGTCGGCAGGCTGGGCAAAACCAGGGCGAATATCGTCGAAGATGCCTTGCGGGTCTTCGCTACGCGGGTTGTCGTCGGTGACCAGCACACGGTCAGCCAGGCGCTCGGCAACCTCGGCCATCAGCGGGCGTTTGCCGCGGTCGCGGTCGCCACCACAGCCGAACAGGCACAGCAGCTGGCCATGGGCGTGAGGGCGCAAGGCCTCGAGGACCTTTTCCAGGGCGTCTGGAGTGTGTGCGTAATCGACCACCACCAGCGGCTTCTTGCCACCGCCCAGGCGCTGCATGCGGCCAACAGGCCCTTGCAGCTGTGGGGTGACTTTGAGAATTTCGTCCAGCGAGTAATCCAGCGCCAGCAACGCCGCCACGGCCGCGAGCACGTTGCTCAGGTTGAAGCGGCCGAGCAGCTGGCTGCGCAAGGTGCGTTCACCCTGGGCGGTCACCAGCACTGCGCGCACGCCATCGTCATCGAACTTCGCTTCACGGCAGTACAGGGAAGCGTCCGGGTTTTCCAGGCTGTAGCTGAGCAGCCGTGTCTCGACATGGTCAGCGTTCGGGCGGCGGGCGAAGTCTGCCGCCAGGCGACGGCCAAAGTCGTCATCCAGGTTGACCACCTGGCAACGCAGGCTGGGCCAGGCGAACAGCTTGGCCTTGGCGGCCTCGTAGGCCTCCATGCTGCCGTGGTAGTCGAGGTGATCACGGGACAGGTTGGTCATGACCGCGATGTCGAATTCCAGCGCAGCGACACGGCCCTGCTCCAGGGCATGCGAGGACACTTCCATCGCCACGGCCTTGGCGCCGCCCTTCTTCAGGTCGTAAAGGGTCGACTGCACGGCGATCGGGTCTGGCGTGGTCAGGCGGCCGCTCTGCAACTCGCCGTAGAAACCGGTACCCAGCGTACCGATCAGGCCACAACGCTGGCCAAGCGCATCAAGCGCCTGCGCCAACAGCTGGGTGACGCTGGTCTTGCCATTGGTGCCGGTAACCCCGATCAGGTTCAGCTGACGGCTCGGCTCGCCGTAAAAGCGACCGGCGATGGACGACAGCTGGGCGATCAAGCCTTTGACCGGAATCAGCGGCACGTCGGTGATCGGCAGCACGCTGGCGCCCTGCACTTCATAAGCGACTGCAGCGGCGCCATGGGCCAGGGCATCGGCGATATGATCGCGGCCATCGACCTTGGCGCCCGGTACGGCCAGGAACAGGTCGCCCGGGCGCACGGCACGGCTGTCCAGGGTCAGCTCACGGATCAAGGGGTCGCGGCTGGCGTCGGCGAAAAGCTTGCTCAGTGGCATTGTCATCATCCACGCCCTCCCTTGGCGGGTACTGCATTGACTTGCTGCGGGTCTGTGGCTGGCGGCAGGTTATCCGGCGGCACGTTCATCAGCCGCAGGGTGCCCGACATGACCTTGCTGAACACTGGCGCAGATACCAGGCCACCGAAGTAACCGCCCTTGCTCGGCTCATCGATGACCACGACGATGGCGTAACGCGGGTCGCTCATCGGGCCGAAGCCTGCAAACAGCGAGCGGTAGGCGTTTTCGGTGTAGCCCTTGGACCCCACGGTGGCTTTACGCGCGGTGCCCGACTTGCCACCCACGTGATAGAACGGCACCTGGGCACGGAACACCCCGCGCGGCGCTTCGATCACCTGCTGCAACATGCCTTGCACGGTTTCAGCGGTTTCTTTCGGGATGGCCTGCACGGCTTCCGGCGCCTTGTCGACCTTGAGGATCGACAGCGGCACCATCTTGCCGTCGTTGGCCAGCGCCGCGTAGGCATGAACCAGCTGCAATGCGGTAACCGATACGCCATAGCCGTACGACAGGGTTGCTGTCTCGGCCTTGCGCCACTCGCGGTGGTTGGGCAGGTTGCCAACCCGCTCGCCCGGGAAGCCCAGGCCGGTGTACTGGCCCAGGCCGACCTGGGACATGACCCGGTAGATGGCTTCACCGCCGATGTCGAAGGCGATCTTGCTCATGCCGACGTTACTGGAGTTGATCAGGATGCCGGTCAGGTCGAGGATCGGGCCTTCGCTTCGGGAAACGTCCTTGATGGTGTATCGGCCGATCTGCAGGCTGCCCGGGTAGACCTCGACCTTGTCGGTGGTTTTCCAGCGGCCACTCTGCAATGCGGCACTCATGGAGATCGGCTTCACGGTCGAGCCTGGCTCGAACACGTCGATAATGGCGCGGTTACGCATCGCGGCCGGGAACATGCTGCGGCGGTTGTTCGGGTTGTAGGTCGGCTGGTTGACCATGGCCAGGACCTCACCGGTCTTCACGTCCATGATCACCAGGCTGCCGGCCTTGGCATCCTGTTCAGCGATGGCGTTGCGCAGCTCGCGGGTGGCCAGGTATTGCAGGCGCAGGTCGATGGACAACGCCAAGGTCTTGCCGGCCTTGGCGTTCTTGGTCACCTGGATGTCCTTGATCAGCCGGCCGCGTCGGTCCTTGATCACCTGCCGCTTGCCAGGCACACCGGCCAGCCACTCATCGTAGGCCAGTTCCACCCCTTCACGACCGTGGTCGTCGAGGTCGGTGAAGCCAACCATGTGGGCGGTGACATCGCCGGCCGGATAGAAGCGGCGGAATTCTTCGAGGCCGTACACCCCAGGCACTTTCAGGTCGAGCACGTGCTGGCCCTGCTCCGGGGTCAGGCCACGGACCAGGTAGATGAATTCCTTGCCCGCCTGCTGGGTGAGGCGCTCGGTCAGCTGCTGGGCATTTTGCCCCAGCGCCGCGGCCAGCTGCGGCCAGCGCTCCTTGGACGCCTGCATCTCCTTGGGGTTTGCCCACAAGGTGGTGACCGGCGTGCTGACGGCCAGCGGCTCACCGTTGCGGTCGGTAATCAGACCACGGTGTGCCGGGATAGGAATATGACGCAGGCTGCGGGCATCGCCCTGGCCTTTGAGGAAGTCACGGTCGACTACCTGCAAGTCGATGATGCGCCAGCAGATGGCACCGACCATCACCGCCAGCAAGCCGATCACTACGCGAAAACGCCAAGGGTAGAGTGCGCCTTCGAGCTTCATCATGGCGCCACCATCCGCACTTCGTCAGCCGCAGGCACACGCATTTTCAGCTGCTCGGAGGCCAGGCTCTCGATACGGCTGGCAGCGGTCCAGGTACTTTGTTCGAGGATCAGCCGGCCCCACTCGGCCTGGGCCTTGTCGCGCTCATTCAATTCACCGTACAAAGTGTTGAGCAACTGGCGGTTCCAGTGGGCGCTATACGACACGGCGATGGCCGAAACGAGCACACCGACAAACAGCAGAAGCATCAGGAAGCTTCCGCCTGGCAAAGGCTTGGCAAATAGCCGGCTCACCGAAGCTTCTCCGCCACCCGCATCACGGCGCTGCGCGACCGCGGGTTGGCTTTGAGTTCCGCTTCCGAGGCGAATTGTGCCTTGCCGATGAGCTTGATTTTTGGCTCGAAGACCTTGTGCTGCACAGGCAGGTTGCGCGGCAGGTTGTCTGCCTCACCCTTGACCAGCTTGCGCATGAACAGTTTGACGATGCGGTCTTCGAGCGAATGGAAGCTGATCACCGCCAGGCGACCGCCGACCTCCAGCGCATCGAGTGCAGCCTCAAGGCCTGTCTCGAGGTCGCCCAACTCGTTGTTGACGTGGATGCGCAGGCCCTGGAAGGCGCGGGTAGCCGGGTTCTTGCCCTTTTCCCAGGCGGGGTTGGCGACCTTGAGCACTTCGGCCAGGTCGGCGGTACGGGTGAAAGGCTGCTTTTCACGGCGCTCCACGACGGCTCGCGCCATGCGCCCGGCAAAACGCTCCTCGCCGTACTCTTTGAATACGCGGGCGATTTCTTCCGCAGGCGCGGTGGCGATGAACTCGGCGGCGCTGATGCCCTGGTCAGGGTTCATGCGCATGTCCAGCGGGCCATCATTGAGGAAGCTGAAGCCACGCTCAGGGTCGTCCAGCTGCGGCGAGGAAACGCCCAGGTCAAGCAGGATACCGCTGACCTTGCCGTCCAGGCCGCGCTCGGCCACCTCGGCCCCCAGCTCGGCAAAACTGCGCTGCACAATGACAAAGCGGCCGTCTTCGGCCGCTAGCGCTTGCCCGGTGGCAATCGCTTGTGGATCTTTGTCGAAGCCCAGCAGCCGACCTTGCGGCCCCAGCTTGCTGAGGATCAGACGGCTGTGCCCGCCTCGACCGAAAGTGCCGTCGAGATAGCAACCGTCGGCGCGCAGGGCCAATGCCTCGACAGCTTCGTCGAGCAGGACGGTGATGTGGTTGAAGCCGCTATCTATGGTCACAGGATCAGGTCACGCAAATCGTCGGGCATGGCGCCCGGTTGTTGGATAGCTGCAAGATCGGCTGCCGAAACTGCGTTCCAGGCATCCTCATCCCACAGCTGGAATTTGTTCAGCTGCCCCACCAGCATCGCCTTCTTGTCCAGCTTGGCGTACTCACGCAGACGGGGCGGCACCAGGAAACGCCCACTGCCATCGAGCTCCAGGTCAACCGCATTACCAATCAGCAAACGCTGGAGGCGGCGGTTTTCCTCACGCAACGACGGCAAGGCGCGCAACTTGGCTTCAATCTGTTCCCACTCATCGAGGGGGTAAACACACAAGCAGGGGTCAACGGCGTCGATGGTCACGATCAGCTGACCATTGCAGCGCGAATCGAGCTCGTCACGGTACCGGCTCGGCATTGCGAGACGGCCCTTTGCATCGAGGCTGACGGCGTTGGCTCCGCGGAACACGGCTGCGATTCCCCACAATGTTAGCTTTTTTGTGCCAGAAAACCCACTTCATCCCACTTTCTGCCACTTGCGCACACTATAGGAATCCGCCCGCTGCACCGTCAAGGCACGTTCATAAGGAAAACCCTTACAGGACCGAGATTTAGCGCGATAAAGGAAGGAGGAAGGTGTGCCAGGGGATAAAAAAAACGTGAAAAATCAAACCGACTCAAACGAATGCAGTTCGAAGTTAAAGTGATTTATGAAGAGTAAGATCTTTTCGGTATTACCAGGAAGGATCTGCTATCGATCAAGCAGAAGGGAAGAGGTGGAGAGTCGATCTGTAAGCCGGGTTTTGTCGAGGACAGTCATTCCTCTACGACGGCCATCACTGGACGCCTCTAGCAACCTACCCGGTTCCGACGCGGGCCACGCCTGATGGAACCCTATTTGGTCTTGCTCCGAGTGGGGTTTACCTAGCCACGGACTGTTGCCAGCCGTGCGGTGCGCTCTTACCGCACCTTTTCACCCTTACCGGCACCGAAGTGCTTAGGCGGTTATTTTCTGTGGCACTTTCCGTAGGCTCGCGCCTCCCAGGCGTTACCTGGCACTCTGCCCTATGGAGCCCGGACTTTCCTCCCCCGTCTTTTGCGGAACAAAAGGCGGCAGCGACTGTCCGATCGACTCTCCGCCGACAAGGTTAACGGCACGCGCGCTCAAGAACAAGCGATACCGCAACTTATATCAAATAGCCACTACTGCTCTTTCTGCTTTTCCAGTGCTACTTGATACAACAGGTTCTTGCGCACACCGGTGATTTCCGCCGCCAACGCCGCTGCACGCTTGAGGGGCAACTCGGCCAGCAGCAGGTCTAGCACGCGCTGCGCTTCGGTGCTGATGGCCTGCTCGCCTTCAGGTGCGCTCCAGCCGCCCACCAGCACCACACACTCGCCGCGCTGCTGGTTGGAATCACCGGCCACGAATGCCCGTAACTCGGCGAGCGGCAACCCCTTGAGGGTCTCGAAGGTCTTGGTCAGCTCACGCGCCAGCAACGCCGGGCGCTCGCCCCCGAACACCAGCTCCATGTCTTCCAGGCATTCAAGGATACGGTGCGGTGCTTCATAGAAGATCAACGTACGCGGCTCTTCCCTGACCTGCTCCAGACGCGCCCGACGACCGGCAGTCTTGGCCGGCAGGAAACCTTCGAAGATGAATCGGTCAGACGGCAGTCCCGCCGCCGAGAGTGCAGCAATCAAGGCGCAGGCACCTGGCACGGGCACCACGTTGACGCCCGCAGCACGCGCCTGACGCACCAGGTGGTAGCCCGGATCGGAAATCAACGGGGTACCGGCATCGGACACCAGCGCCACATCCTCGCCGGCCAGCAGCTTGGTGATGAAGCGCCCACCTTCGTCGCGCTCGTTGTGCTCATGGCAGGCTGCCAAGGGCGTATCGATGCCGAAGTGCTGCAGCAGGCGGATCGAATGCCGGGTGTCCTCGGCGGCGATCAGGGCGACATCGGCCAGCACCTTCAATGCCCTGGCGCTCATGTCGTCGAGGTTGCCGATAGGGGTAGCGACCACGTACAGCGTCCCCACGGTGGATTTCGAAGCCCCTGCCACATCAGTCACTGCGCACACCTGTCTTTCGGATCAAAGGCGCCATTGTAGCCCGAGCGCCGGCAACAGGGCGCAAAGAACTTCACCCGCATCCACCGCCCAGCCACCTATAGTGAAGGTTCTGCAATCAGCATGATCGCGCCCCGGCCAACGCTTCGGTACAATTGCCGGCCAACTTGATCGAGTAACAGGACCTTTACATGATCGCTTGCCTGCGGCTGTTCACAGCCCTCTGCCTCGCTGCCTTGCTGGCAGCCTGCGCCAGCTCGCCCTCATCCAGCCTGGGCGAGCTGCCACGCACCCCGGACGCCAGCATCGAGCAACTGCTTGAAAAAGCGGCGACCAGCAAGTCCGCGCAGGACGCTGCCTTGCTGCGCCTGAGCGCTGCCGACCTGGCCTACCAGCAGAAGGACTACCCGCGCGCCGCACGCATTCTCGAGCAGGTCCCGATGGATACGCTCAAGCCTGCCCAGCAGATTTTCGCTGCCACCCTGAGCGCGGAACTGGCGATGAGCCGCAACCAGCCCAAGGCTGCCCTCAGCGCATTGTCGCACCCCAGCCTGCAGCACATCGCCGAGCTGCCGGAAGAGCAGCAGGTGCGCACCTACAGCGTGCACGCAGCCGCCCTTGAGGCCGATGGCCAGGCCCTGGCTGCAGCCCAGCAACGTGTACTGCTGACGCCTTTGCTCAGCGGCCAGGCCGCCAGCGCCAACAACGACGCGATCTGGGCGCTGGTGGCATCGCTGCCTGCCGAACAACTGCAGCAGCCTGCCAACAACCAGACCCTGGCTGGCTGGACCAGCCTGGCCCTGGCAGTGAAAAGCGCTGGCACCCTGGAGCAGCAGCAGGCAGCCATCGACACCTGGCGCAAACAGAACCCCGATCACCCGGCAGCCAAGCAACTGCCTCTGCCGTTGACCAGGCTCAAGGAGCTGGCCAGCCAGCCGCTGACCAAGATCGGCCTGCTGCTGCCCCAGGAAGGCCCGCTGGCCGGTGTGGCGCGCGCCCTGCGTGACGGCTTCATGGCCGCCCACTTCCAGGCCCAGCAGGCTGGCCAGCAGGCGCCAGCGGTGCAGGTGTACGACAGCTCGCGCATCGGCTCGCTCGACGACTTCTATCGCCAGGCCCAGGCCGATGGCGTGCAACTGGTGGTCGGCCCGCTGGAAAAGCCGCTGGTGAAGAAGCTTGCCGCCAACGCGCAATTGCCAATCACCACCCTCGCCCTGAACTACGCCGACGCCGGCCAGACCGCCCCGCCGCAGTTGTTCCAGTTCGGCCTCGCCGCCGAAGACGAAGCCCGCGAAGTCTCGCGGCGCGCCCGTGCCGACGGCAAGGTCCGTGCCGTGGCCCTGGTGCCGAGCGGTGAATGGGGCGACCGCGTGCTCGCTGCCTTCCGTCAGGATTGGGAAGGCAATGGCGGCACCATCATCGCCGCCGAGCGCATCGCCCAGCCTGTCGCCCTCGCCCAACAGATCGCCAACCTGTTCCAGCTGCGCCAGAGCGAAGGCCGCGCGCAAAGCCTGCAGAGCACCGTCGGCGGCACCATTGCTGCGCAGCCGTCGCGCCGCCAGGACATCGATTTCATCTTCCTGGCCTCGACCCCGCAACAGGCGCAGCAGATCAAACCGACCCTGAACTTCCAGTACGCCGGCGACGTACCGGTATACGCCACCTCGAACCTGTACAGTGCCAGCGGTGACGTCAACCAGTACAACGACATGAACGGCATCCGCTTCTGCGAAACGCCATGGCTGCTGGACACCACCAACAGCCTGCGCCAGCAGGTAGTTCAGCAATGGCCCCAAGCCGCCGGCAGCCTCGGCCGCCTGTATGCCATGGGCGTTGATGCCTACAGCCTGGCGCCGCGCCTGGGCCAGCTGAAAGCGCTGCCAGACAACCGCGTGCAAGGCCTTTCCGGCAGCCTGAGCATGAACCCCAGCCAGCGCATCGAACGCCAGCTGCCATGGGCCGAATTCTCGGGTGGCCAGGTCAAACGCCTGCCGGATACCGCTCGCTGATGCCTGACGCATCGCCAACCAGCGCTGGCCAGGCTGCAGAGAACCAGGCCCTTGAGTTCCTTCAAGGTCAAGGGTTGCAGCTACTGACGCGCAACTGGCGATGCAAAGGCGGTGAGCTTGATCTGGTCATGCTCGACGCCAATACAGTAGTATTCGTCGAAGTCCGCTACCGGTTGCATGCGGGCTTCGGTGGCGCCCTCGGCAGTATCGACGGGCGCAAGCAGAAGCGACTGGTGCTTGCCGCCAGCCTTTTTCTGCAGAAGGAGTCTCGCTGGGCCAACCACCCTTGCCGCTTCGACGTAGTCGCCTTGCAGGGTAGCCACCATGCAGGCCGGCCACTTCAATGGCTGAAAAACGCCTTCGAATGCTGAACCCACTCCCATTTTATTGCTCTATGTTTCGCGGGCTGGTCCCTGTTGCGCGTAGCAAAGGCCACCGCCCCACTTAAGGTCACCAGATGGACATGCAATCCCGAATCCGCCGGCTGTTCCAGGCCAGCATCGATACCAAGCAACAGGCAATGGACATCCTGGCACCGCACATCGAGCAGGCCAGCCTGGTCATGGTCAATGCGTTGCTCAACGAGGGCAAGATGCTCGCCTGCGGCAACGGCGGCTCGGCCGGCGACGCCCAGCACTTTTCTTCGGAACTGCTCAACCGCTTCGAGCGCGAGCGCCCGAGCCTGCCGGCGATCGCCCTGACCACCGACAGCTCGACACTGACCTCGATTGCCAACGACTACAGCTACAACGAAATCTTTTCCAAGCAGATCCGCGCCCTGGGCCAGCCCGGCGACGTTCTGCTGGCGATTTCGACCAGCGGCAACTCGGCCAACGTAATTCAAGCGATCCAGGCCGCACATGATCGCGAAATGATTGTCGTAGCATTGACCGGACGTGACGGCGGCGGCATGGCTTCGTTGCTGCTGCCCGAGGACGTGGAAATCCGCGTGCCTTCGACGGTCACTGCACGTATTCAGGAAGTCCACCTGCTGGCGATCCACTGCCTGTGCGATCTGATCGACAGCCAACTGTTCGGGAGTGAAGAATGATCCCCAAGCGCCTCGGCCTGATGGCCCTGACCCTGTGCCTGAGCGTCACCGGCTGCAGCTCGGTATTGACCTCGACCCGTAACTCGCCGATCGAAGACGATCGCGGTACACGCACCATCGGCAGCAAGATCGACGACTCGCTGATCGAAACCAAGGCCGCGGTCAACATTTCCAAGGCCAGCCCTGACCTGGACAACGGCTCGCACATCGTCGTCAGCAGCTACAACGGCGTTGTGCTGCTGGCAGGCCAGACCCCGCGGGCAGACCTCAAGAGCCTGGCTGAACAAACCGCCGGCCAAGTGCAGCGCGTCAAGAAGGTGCACAACGAGCTGCAGGTCATGCAGCCCTCCTCCATCCTTGCGCGCAACAACGACGCCTGGCTGACCACCAAGATCAAGACCCAGATGCTGACCGACAATGCCGTGCCCAGCTCGCGCATCAAGGTGATCACCGAGAACGGTATCGTCTACCTGCTCGGCCTGGTGACCCAGCAAGAAGCCAACTCGGCCACTGCCGTGGTACAGGGCGTGTCGGGCGTGCAGAAGATCGTCAAACTGTTCGAGTACATCGACTGATGCCTCTGCCTGGGCCGGCCTGTCGCGGGCCGGTGTAGGCAACGAACGTGCTCCACCCTTCCAGAACCCGGGAAACACCGCATGAAAAAGCTTTTGCTGCCTGCCCTGCTGTTTGGCACCTTCGCCACCCTGGCAGGCTGCTCCACGCCCAGCCTCATCACCCTGAATGACGGCCGCGAATTCCAGACCGTTGACGAGCCGAAATTCGACCAGGATTCCGGCTTCTACGAGTTCCAGCAACTCGATGGCAAGCAGACTCGCATCAACCGCGACCAGATTCGCACGATCAGCGATCTGTAAGCGCAGCGATGTGTCTAGTCCTGAAATAGGTTTACATCTGTTCAGGTAGGCCGACAGGCCTCAAAACGCCCGATGCACAGCATCGGGCGTTTTGTTTTTCAGGGCCATATGAGGCCGTTCTGTGTTGTAGATCTGCAC
>NZ_JBDFPP010000025.1:0-57789 GCF_039672635.1 Pseudomonas sp. P39-UII1 | reverse complement strand
CCAGAGGTGTACACAGGAGGTGCCAAACCCGTCAGCTAAAGCTGGCTGGGCTGCTACGCAGCCCACTTGAGGGCCCCCAAGCTGCACCCAAACACTCGAAGGACTTTTCAGGTGCGATGCCCCATGCATGGAGGCATTGAAAAATACCGTGTGGCTACTTCCTCAGAGAAGTTGTCTGCTGCCATAGAATCTCCCACAAGTACCCCGCAGCCCCCGAGGCCATCCGATAACCTGTGGGAGCGGGCTTGCCCCGCGAAAGGGCCGGCACAGGCAAACATCAATGCAACCGCTTGCGACACATCAACTGCGCCAATTTGGCGGTATCGGGCCGTTCAACGACCCCTTTCTCAGTCACGATCACGTCGATCAGGTCGGCCGGGGTCACATCGAACACCGGATTGAACACCTCGACATCTGCCGCCACACGGGTGCCGGCGTAATCGAGCAATTCATCCGCATCGCGCTCTTCAAGCGGAATGTCGTCGCCCGTCGCAAGGTTCAGGTCGATGCTGGTGCTCGGCGCCACCACCATGAAGCGCACCCCGTGGTGCATGGCGCTCACGGCCAGCTGATAGGTGCCGATCTTGCTGGCCACGTCGCCGTTGGCAGCAATGCAGTCGGCCCCTACCACCACCCAGGTGATGCCCTTGCTCTTCATCAGGTGGGCCAGCGCCGAGTCGGCGCACAGGGTCACCGGGATGCCTTCATTGGCAAGCTCCCAGGTTGTCAGGCGCGAGCCCTGCAGCCAGGGGCGGGTTTCGCCGGCATAGACCCGCTCGACCATACCCTCCAGGTACCCCGCGCGGATCACCCCCAGTGCAGTACCGAAGCCGCCGCTGGCCAATGCGCCGGCGTTACCGTAGGTCAGCAAGGTTTGCGCATTGCCCTGGTGGCGGCGGATCAGCTCGATGCCGTACTGGGCCATGGTCAGGTTGGCTTCACGGTCGCTTTCATGAATGGAGACCGCTTCAGCCTGCAAGGCTGCCAGCACGTCCTCATCGGGGCGCACACGCTGCAGGCGCTCACGCATGCGGTTGAGCGCCCAGAACAGGTTGGCCGCCGTGGGGCGCGCCTCGGCCAGGCTGAGGAAGTCCTCCTCCAGGTCCATTTCCCAATCGCCACCCTCGGCCAGGCGCTCTTCGAGCGCCAGCACCAGGCCATAGCCGGCGGCAATACCGATGGCCGCCGCGCCGCGCACAGCCATGTCGCGGATAGCCGCCACCACCTGCGCAACATTGTCGCAGGTCAGCCAGCGCTCTTCCGACGGCAGCAGACGTTGGTCGAGCAGGTGCAGCGCGCCGTCGTGCCAGCGAATGCCGGTCACCTTCTCCGCCGCCAAAAGTTGCTCGCGCATCGCCTCTCCCCGTGGTTCGGATATCAAAAGCCCGCGATTATAGCGACCATCAGCCTCGGGCGCTCGGGTATACTCCGGCGCAATTCGTACAAGTTTCAGAGGACTGTTCAATGAGCAACGTCGACCACGCCGAAATCGCCAAGTTTGAAGCCTTGGCGCACCGCTGGTGGGATCGCGAGAGCGAGTTCAAGCCGCTGCACGATATCAACCCGCTGCGCGTCAACTGGATCGACGAGCGCGTCAGCCTGGCCGGCAAGAAGGTGCTGGACGTGGGCTGCGGCGGCGGCATCCTCAGCGAGGCGATGGCCCTGCGCGGCGCCACCGTCACCGGCATCGACATGGGCGAAGCACCGCTGGCCGTGGCCCAGCTGCACCAGCTGGAATCGGGCGTGCAGGTTGAATACCGGCAGATCACCGCCGAAGCCCTGGCCGAAGAAATGCCAGAGCAGTTCGACGTGGTCACCTGCCTGGAAATGCTCGAGCACGTACCTGACCCGTCCTCAGTCATCCGCGCCTGCTACCGCATGGTCAAGCCGGGCGGCCAGGTGTTCTTCTCGACCATCAACCGCAACCCGAAGGCCTACTTGCTGGCCATCGTCGGCGCCGAGTACATCCTCAAGATGCTGCCGCGCGGCACCCACGACTTCAAGAAATTCATCCGGCCGTCCGAGCTGGGCGCCTGGAGCCGCGTTGCCGGCCTTGAAGTCAAGGACATCATCGGCCTGACCTACAACCCGCTGACCAAGCACTACAAGCTGAGCAGCGATGTGGACGTCAACTACATGATCCAGACCCTGCGCGAGGAATGAGCATGCGTTTGCGAGCAGTACTCTTCGACATGGACGGCACCCTGCTCGACACGGCGCCGGACTTCATCGCCATTTGCCAGGCCATGCTCGCCGAGCGCGGCCTGCCCGCCGTTGACGACAAATTGATCCGCGACGTGATCTCCGGCGGCGCCCGGGCCATGGTTGCGGCCACCTTTGCCATGGACCCGGACAGCGAGGGCTTCGAAGCCCTGCGCCTGGAGTTCCTCGAGCGCTACCAGCGTGACTGCGCCGTGCACAGCAAGCTGTTCGACGGCATGGCCGAACTGCTGGCCGACATCGAGAAAGGCAACCTGCTGTGGGGCGTGGTGACCAACAAGCCGGTACGCTTCGCCGAACCCATCATGCAGCGCCTGGGCCTGGCCGAGCGTTCGGCCTTGTTGATCTGCCCGGACCACGTGAAAAACAGCAAGCCAGACCCCGAACCGCTGATCCTGGCCTGCAAGACCCTGAACCTGGACCCGGCCAGTGTGCTGTTCGTCGGCGACGACCTGCGCGATATCGAGTCTGGCCGCGATGCCGGCACCCGCACGGCGGCGGTGCGCTACGGTTATATTCATCCAGAGGACAACCCGAACAACTGGGGCGCCGACGTGGTGGTGGACCACCCGCTGGAGTTGCGCAAGGTGCTCGACAGCGCCTTGTGCGGCTGCTGATCCTGTAGGCGCGGGCTTGCCCGCGATGGGGTCGTATTTGCTTTAAAGGACACAGGGAAACTTCAATGTTCGACTACACCGCCCGCCCTGACCTGCTCAAGGGCCGCGTCATCCTGGTCACCGGTGCCGGCCGCGGCATCGGTGCCGCCGCCGCCAAGGCCTATGCCGCCCTGGGCGCCACCGTGCTGCTGCTGGGCAAGACCGAAGCCAACCTGAACGAGGTCTACGACGAGATCGAAGCCGCCGGCCACCCACAGCCTGTGGTCATCCCGTTCAACCTGGAAACCGCCCTGCCCCACCAGTACGACGAACTGGCGGTGATGGTCGAGGACCAGTTCGGCCGCCTCGACGGGCTGCTCAACAATGCCTCGATCATCGGCCCGCGCACGCCGCTGGAGCAGCTCTCGGGCGACAACTTCATGCGCGTGATGCACATCAACGTCGACGCCACGTTCATGCTGACCAGCACCTTGCTGCCGTTGCTGAAGCTGTCGGAAGACGCCTCGGTGGTGTTCACCTCCAGCAGCGTCGGGCGCAAGGGCCGTGCTTACTGGGGCGCCTACGGGGTTTCGAAGTTTGCTACCGAGGGCCTGATGCAGACCCTGGCAGACGAGCTGGAAGGCGTAGCACCCGTGCGCTCCAACAGCATCAACCCCGGCGCTACGCGCACGGCGATGCGGGCACAGGCCTACCCAAGCGAGAACCCGCAGAACAACCCGCTGCCGGAAGAGATCATGCCGGTGTACCTGTACCTGATGGGGCCGGACAGTACCGGGGTGAATGGGCAGGCGTTCAACGCCCAGTAAAGGTTGAGAGCGTCGGGGTCGCTTCGCGACCCCAAGCTTTTCAACCCGCAGCCAACGCCGGACGCATCCGCCCTTGCTGGCGCCCTTCCATCTGCATGCACCGCTCCAGGAACAGGTACATGCAGTCATAGCTCTTGCAGACCGCCCTGCGCAATTCATTGCGCAACCCTTGGGTCGGGTTCTCGCCGGCCAGGGTGCAAATGATTTCCAGCGCCTCCCACGGGTGTGAATCGTCATACTGCGCATGCATCTTCAGCCACTTCATGGCGCGCTTGCGCTGGTCTTCAGGGAAGCCCATGGCATAGGTGTCTTCAGCGCAGACCACCGCCGACCACTCACCCGTCGCCCCTTCGATGGCGTAGTTGGTGGCCGCCATGGCGATCGCCAGCGACTCGGTGGTACATACCCGCCAGCACCAGTCGTTGAGGCCATTGAGCTCTGCCGGTACTTCCTGGGACTGCAGCTCGTGCAAATGGATGCCATGCGCATGGCACCAGTGCACCCAATAGTCGGCATGGTTGAGCTCGACGCGGATATTGCGCATCAGCCAGCGCCGCGCCATGTCTTCGCCGGGGTGGCGGGCAAAGCGGGTTTTGGTCAGGTTGTGCGCCATGTACAGCGAGAACTGCTCGACCACCGGCCAGCCGCCAATCAGGTACTGGCGAATGGTCGCCTGGCGCAGCTGGCCGTCGCGCAAGCGCTGGTAGAACTCATGCTCGACGACGCGTCGCTTGCTCTCGCGACAATCCTCGATCAGCTGCTGGGCCCATTGGGGGTAACTGGCGGGGTCCATCAGTGGCCCGATACGAACGAATGCATCAATCACGTTTCAGCTCCTTGATCCTTGTGATTTTGCCGACGCTTGTTCAGCGAAAGGTTCCAGGCGCCCGATGCAGCAGGGGCCGTGCAGCAATCCGTTGGCGCTGCAGACTGTCGCAGGTGAAGACCTGCGGTCTTTCGATCAGATAGCCCTGGGCGTAGTCCACGCCGATCTCCTGCAAGGCCTGCTCGATCAACGGTGTTTCGACAAACTCGGCAATGGTCCGCTTACCCATTACGTGGCCGATGTGGTTGATCACCTCGACCATGGCCCGGTTGACCGGATCATCCAGCATATCTTTGACAAAACTTCCGTCGATCTTCAAGAAGTCGACGGGTAAATGTTTCAAATAAGCGAATGACGACATTCCGGCACAAAAGTCATCCAGCGAGAACCTGCAGCCCAGCCCTTTCAATTCGTTGATGAATCTGATGGCGCTGCCGAGGTTGGCAATGGCACTGGTTTCGGTGATCTCGAAGCAGATCAGCCGCGGCGGAATGGAATATTCGACGAACAGTCGCTGCAGGTAGTCGAGAAACTTGTCGTCACCGATGCTCGAACCCGACAAGTTGATCGCGCACATCGACAACGGCCCCTCGCGCTGCTCGTCCAGGCACTGGCGAATGACCTGGAACACATTGCGCACCACCCAGCGGTCAATCGCGGTCATCAGGCCGTAGCGCTCGGCTGCCGGGATGAAGCTGTCGGGCAAGATGGTGCGGCCGCTTTCATCGTGCAGGCGCAACAGAATCTCGATGTGGCCCTGCCCTTCGATGGCGGTAAGCGGGGCGATTTCCTGGGCATACAGGCAAAAGCGGTTTTCTTCCAGGGCCACATGCAAGCGCTGGATCCAGGCCATTTCGCCGAAACGCATCGACAGCTCGCTGTCGTCGGCGTGGTACACCTGGACACGGTTGCGGCCCTTTTCCTTGGCCATGTAGCACGCCATATCGGCCGCGCGCAGGGACGCTTCCAACGTCGAGGGCGCCTGCGCCATGTTCACCAGCCCGATGCTGACGGTGGTCACGAACGGCCGGCCCTTCCACACGAAATGCAGGCTCTGCACGGCCTGGCGCAAGCTTTCGGCAATGCGTTCGGCCTGCTCGGGCGGGCAGTTCTCCAGCAGCACGCCGAACTCGTCGCCACCCAGGCGCGCCAAGGTATCCCCCTCGCGCAGCCCGGATTGCAGCACGGCGCAGATATGCCGCAGCAGCTCGTCGCCAGCGGCATGGCCGCAGGTGTCGTTGACCAGCTTGAACTGGTCGAGGTCGAGGAACATCAACGCATGACGCCCGGCCTGACGGGCCAGGGCGTTGAGCGCCTGCTCCAGGCGGTACTCGAATTCGCGGCGGTTGGCCAGGCCGGTGAGGGCGTCGTGGGTGGCCTGCCAGGACAGGTTGGCGATGTACTGACGCTCCTGGGTCATGTCGTGAAGCACCAGGACAATGCCCGCCATTTGCCCGTCGTTGATGATGGGAGAGCCCACCAGGTTGATCGACACCGTGCTGCCATCCAGGCGCTGGATCAGCCGCGCGTGTTCGGCCCCGCCCTTGAGGCTGCCGCTGAGCACCTGCTCGAGCAGGCTGCCGCTTTCGTTCTCGGCCTGTTCATCCACCAGGCTGAACAGCGCCGTGAGCGGCAGGCCCTGGGCCTGCCCGGCCTGCCAGTGGGTGAGTTGTTCGGCCGCCGGGTTCATGTAGCCGATACAGCCATCGACATCGGTGGTGATCACCGCGTCGCCGATCGCCTGCAGGGTAATCTGCGCGCGCTCTTTCTCTTCCTGCAGGGCACTGGCGAACGCCTGGCGCTGCGCCAGCAGCTTGCTCGAACGGCGCCAGGCGATGGTAATGAGGAACAGCGCTGTCAGCAGGTTGGTGATCAACAGCACCCGCAAGAGCATCCTCGAGCCCTCGCCCAAGGCATCGCTGAAGGCCTTGGCCGCCGGCGTCACGCCCTCGTTGATGGCAACGATGCGCGCCCGCCAATCGCTTACCTGGCGGGGGCTGGCCTGGCCCATGGCAAAGCCCTCGCGCATGTCATTGGCCAGCACATCCAGCTGGCCGAGGTAGTCATCACCGATGTTCCAGTAGGCAATCGCCGTCTGCATGTAGCTGATCTGGCTGAAGTTGCGATAGAACCAGATGATGCGGTCGACGTCGTCTGGGTGGTTGCCACCTTGCAGCACGGCCTGGCGCGCGGCCTCGAGGTCCGGATCGGGCTGGTCGAGCACCTCGCGCAACTGGTGGTCGCCCTGGGGCACGCTGATGACCTGGCGATAGCGCTGGTAGGCACTTTCGTCGCCGCTGTCGGCATACAGGTTGAGGTAATAGATGGCGTCTTTCTGGGCCTTGGACCACAGACTTTCGCCCGCGACATAAGCCCGCACGGCCGACAGCGCATAAAGGCTGAGACTGCCCAACAGGACCTGGAAGACTACAACGGCGATGAAGGGCCAGATGATACCCAGCAACCTTGGCGCCTCTAGCGTGCGATTTCCCTTCATGAAGTCCCTGTCACAGAGCAGATAAGGCTCGAATCAACCCAGACAAGCACAGCGTAGGCCATCTGCCATCTATGTGGAGGGGTTTTTTATGACACCGATCTGGATGCTCGGTTGCCTGCACTGGCCAAACGCCGGCAAGCCGGCTCCCACGGGTATGGCGCAGTGCTCAAGGGCAGCGCTGTACCTGTGGGAGCCGGCTTGCCGGCGATGGGGCCAGCCGGAACAACAACTGGGTCAGGTTTGCTGCAAATGCCCATACAGCTTGGCATACAGCCCACCGTCGGCAATCAGCTGCTGATGGTCGCCGTCCTCGGCCACATGCCCGCCATCGAATACCAGCACCCGGTCAGCCTGCTTCACCGCCGACAGGCGGTGGGCGATGATCAGCGTGGTGCGGCCATTGAGGAAGCGCGCCAGGGCCTTGTGCAGGTTGTACTCGGTCGCGGCATCCAGTGCCGAGGTGGCCTCGTCGAGGATCACCACCTTCGGCTCGGCCAGGACCATACGGGCAATCGCCAGGCGTTGGCGCTGGCCGCCCGACAAGCGCACACCCGAACGCCCCACTACGCTGTCCAGCCCCTGCGGCAAGGCGGCAATGGTGGCATCCAGCTGGGCGATGCGCAGCGCCTGCCAGCAGGCTTCGTCGGTGCAGTCGCGGCCCATGGTGAGGTTGGCACGCACCGTGTCGTTGAACAGCGAAGGGTGCTGCAGCACCACCGCGACGTTCTCGCGCAGGGTTTCCAGGCCAATTTCCTGAAGGCTGGCACCGCCGAAACGGATGGTCCCGGCCTGGGCACTGTAGAGGCCCAACAACAACTGCACCAAGGTGCTTTTACCGCCGCCGCTGGCACCGACGATGGCGACCTTCTCGCCAGGGGCGATGGACAGGTCAAGCTGGTCCAGCACCGGCTCGTCGGCGTAGGCGAAGCGCAGGTCGCGCACCTCGATGCCCACCGTTTCACGGCCGGCGAACGGGTCGCTGGCTGCCGGGTATTGCGGTTCGTCATCACGCGCCAGCAGCTCGTTCAGCCGGTTCAACGCACCACCCGCAGCGTAATAGGCGTACTGCAGATTCAGCAGCTGTTCGACCGGGCCGATCATGAACCACAGGTAACTGAACACGGCGAGCATCTGCCCGATCGACAAATCGGAGAACAGCACCGTGAGCATGGCGGCAGCGCGAAAGATATCGATACCGAACTGGAACAACAGGCCACTGGCGCGGCCACTGGCGTCGCTTTTCCACTGCGAATCCACGGCGTAATCGCGTACTTCCCGGGCACGCACGCCAAGGCGGCCGAGGAAATACCCCTGGCGGTTGCCAGCGCGGATCTCCTGGATGGCATCGAGGGTTTCCGCCAGCGCCTGGGTGAACCGCGAGGTGCTGTCGTTCTCGAGCTTTTTCAGGTGTTTGACGCGCTTGCCCAACTGCACGGTGAAGTAGATCACCAGCGGGTTGAATAGCAAGATCAGCATGGCCAGCTGCCAGTGCATCCAGATCAGGATGGCCGCCGTGCCGGTCAGGGTCAGCATGGCCACCAGGAAGCGGCTGAGGGTTTCGCCGACAAACTTGTCGAGGGTGTCCAGGTCGGTGACCAGGTGCGTGGTCACCGTGCCGCTGCCGAGGCTTTCGTATTCCTTGAGCGAGATGCGCTTGAGCCGCTCGATCAGGCGTATGCGCAGGCGGTAGACGATGTCCTTGGCAAGGCCTGCGAAGAGCCTGGCCTGGACCACGTTGAACGCCAGCGCGAACAGGCGCAGGCACAGCGTGACCACCAGCATCAGGCCGATGTAACCGGCCGCCACCTGCCAGCCGTCCGGGAGCAGATGGTTCATGAACTTCAGGGCGGCATCACCGTTGCCGAGCAACACTTCGTCGACCAACAAAGGCAGCAGCAATGGGATCGGCACGCTGCAGCAGGCGGCAAGCACGGCGATCAGGTTGGCAGTCCAGAGGTTTTTCTTGCGGTGCAGCGCCAGGCGGCGGATTTCTGCCCAGCTCAGGCGATCAGGCACAGCAGCGGGCTTCCCTGGCACAGGGTCGGGCGACCCTGGCACATCAAGCACAGGCGGCCTGCTGCAGCCAGCGGCCAAGCAAGGGTTGCAGGCTGCCAAGCGGCTGGTAGCCATTGGTCAACAGGGCCAGTTGGCCGTTGCGCTCGGCCAGCAGGGTCGGGAAGCCGGCAATGCCCAGGCCCTGCACCCAGCCGAAATCGGCCGCGGTGGCGGCGCGGGTATCGGCGCGGGTCAGGGCTTCGGCGAAGGCTGCGCGATCGAAGCCGGCCTGCTCGGCCAGCTCGACCAGCCGGGGCGCGGTGGTAACGTCCAAGCCCTGCTCGTAGAAGGCACCCTGGATCAGCTTGAGCAGCGGCCAGACGCGCTCGGCGTCCAGCTCGCGAGCGGCTACCAGGGCACGGCAGGCGGGCTCGGTGTCGTAGACGAAACCATCGGGCATGGCCCCTTCGAAGCGGAACGGCTGGCCGGTGGCCTCGGCCACGGCCTGCCAATGTTCGAGGATGTACTTGCGGGTTGAGGCATCCAGCGCGGTGCCACCGCTGCGCAGGCCACCGGGCACCAGCTGGGTGGCCACGCCCGCTTCACGCGCCTGGGCGATCAGGGCCTCGGCCACCGGTGCGAAACCCCAGCACCAGGAGCACATCGGGTCCATCACATAAAGCAGGCGTGCAGTCATGCATCAGGCCTCGGCTTTGTAGTTGTAACCGATCGGGTGCGGCAGGTTGCGGGCCTTGGCCAGCTCGATCTGCTTCTGCCGGTCGATGGCGCTGCGCCTTGTCTTCTCGCTCAGGCTGTCCCAGCAGTGCGGGCAGCTCACGCCTGGCGAATAGTGTTCGGACGCGCGTTCCTCTGCATTGATCGGGTGGCGGCAGGCGTGGCACTGGTCGTACTCGCCCTCGCTCAGGTCATGGCGCACCGTGACGCGGTTGTCGAAGACGAAGCAGTCGCCGTCCCACAGGCTTTGTTCCTGAGGCACTTCCTCGAAGTATTTCAGGATGCCACCCTTAAGATGATAGACCTCCTCGAAGCCTTCACCGAGCATGTAGCTGGAAGCTTTTTCGCAACGGATGCCCCCGGTGCAGAACATGGCGACCTTCTTGTGCTTGCTCGGGTCGAAGTTGGCCTTGATGTACTCGGGGAACTCGCGGAAGGTCTCGGTCTTGGGGTCGATGGCGCCCTTGAAGGTGCCGATGGCCACTTCGTAGTCATTGCGGGTGTCGATCAGCAGCACTTGCGGGTCGCTGATCAGGGCGTTCCAGTCCTTGGGCTCGACGTAAGTGCCGACTGCCTGGTTCGGGTCCACGCCCGCGACGCCGAGGGTGACGATCTCTTTCTTCAGCTTGACCTTGGTGCGGTAGAACGGCTGCTCGTCGCAGTAGGATTCCTTGTGGTCGATATCGACCAGGCGCGGGTCGTTGCGCAGCCAGGCGAGCAGGCCGTCGATGCCTTCGCGGGTGGCCGAGACCGTGCCGTTTATACCTTCGTTGGCCAGCAGCAAGGTGCCTTTGACGCCGTTGTCGGCCATGGCCTTGAGCAGCGGCTCACGCAGCTCGAGGTAATCTTCCAGGGTGACGAACTTGTACAGCGCCGCCACGACGATGGGTTGGGACATTCAGGTGGATCTCCAGGTGGGTGCCCTCGTAAGGGGCGGACCGGGGTGGACATGAAACAGGGGGCTGCTGTGCAGCCCATCGCCGGCAAGCCAGCTCCCACAGGGCCAGCACAACCCTTGAGGAATGCGCTGTACCTGTGGGAGCCGGGCTTGCCGGCGATGGGCCGCGCGGCGGCCCCCTTGGGATGTTGCGGATTGTACCAGAATGACGGAAAGGATTCAGTGCTTGCCGCCACCTGCACACACCGGTGAAGCCGGTGCTGCGCCTACCTTGGCCCATTCCTCGGCCGTGTAGGTGTGAATCGCCAGGGCGTGGATTTCGCCCATCAGCTCACCCATGGTGGCGTAGACCTTCTGGTGGCGCTTGACGCTGTTGAGCCCGGCAAACTGCTCGCTGACGATCACTGCCTTGTAGTGGGTTTCCTGGCCACGGCTGTGCATGTGGCTTTCGTTGAGCACTTCAAGGTGTTGCGGCGCCAGTGCGGCCAGCTGCTGCTCGATGCGTTGCTGCATGGTCATCGGGTATTACTCACTTCTTCGCCGGGGCAGCGGCCTTGCCGGCGTTGGGGTCAAGTTCCTTGGTCATGTCCTCGAGCAGCTTGTTGACCACCGGTACCGCAGGCTCCAGGCTCTGCTGGGTCAGCTGGGCCGACTGCTGGGTAACCTTGGGCATCTCGGTGAGGACTTTCTTGCCCAGCGGCGACTCGTAGAACTTGACCAGGTCCTTGAGCTCCTGCTCGGTGAAGGTCTTGGTATAGAGGTCGACCATCTTCGGCTTCAGCTTGTTCCAGCCGATGGCGCTGTCCAGCGCGGCGTTGGCCTTGGCCTGGTAGCTCTGCAGAACAGGCTGCTTGGCGGCCGGGGCCTTGGTCTGGGCAAAGCGCTGGGCGAACATCTGTTGGACCTGCATGTACACCGGGGTGCCCAGCTTGTCGGCGTGGGCCAGGGTCAGGAATTTCTCGGCGGCAGCGTTGTGGCTGGCGGTGGCAGCGAGTACCTGGCCGCTGGCACAGGCCAGGGCGACGGCAGCACAGAGGACACGGAGACGGGTCATTGCATTTCCTTCAAGAGGGGGAGGCGGTACCTCAGAGTAGAGCATTCTGCTCCTGCGAAGGCGCAGCGCTCAAGTGGCACGACGAGCGAATGAACCGCTCGTTCGCATGAGGGCCTAAACTGCTGATTCTGACTGACAAAGGAGTGAATGCAGCATGAGCCGTATCGAGACAGACAGCCTGGGCGCAGTCGAAGTTCCTGAAAACGCCTACTGGGGCGCGCAGACCCAGCGCTCGCTGATCAACTTTGCCATTGGCAAGGAACGCATGCCGCTCGCGGTGCTGCACGCCCTGGCTTTGATCAAGAAAGCCGCTGCACGCGTCAACGACCGCAATGGCGACCTGCCGGCGGACATCGCCCGGCTGATCGAGCAGGCCGCCGACGAAGTGCTCGACGGCGAGCACAACGACCAGTTCCCGCTCGTCGTCTGGCAGACCGGCAGCGGCACCCAGAGCAACATGAACGTCAACGAAGTGATCGCCGGGCGCGCCAACGAACTGGCCGGCCAGGGCCGCGGCGGCAAGGCACCGGTGCACCCCAACGACCACGTCAACCGCTCGCAGAGCTCCAACGACTGCTTCCCCACCGCCATGCACATCGCCGCTGCGCAGGCGGTGCATGACCAACTGCTGCCGGCAATCGCCGAGCTGTCGTCGGGGCTGGCCGAGCTGTCGGCGCGCTACCACCAACTGGTCAAGACCGGCCGCACGCACATGATGGATGCCACACCCATCACGTTCGGCCAGGAGGTGTCGGCCTTCGTCGCCCAGCTGGACTACGCCACGCGCGCCATCCGCGCCACCTTGCCGGCCGTGTGCGAGCTGGCCCAAGGCGGCACTGCCGTGGGCACCGGGCTGAATGCCCCGCAGGGTTTCGCTGAGGCCATCGCTGCCGAGCTCGCCGCCCTCTCCGGCCTGCCGTTCGTCACAGCGCCCAACAAGTTCGCCGCCCTCGCCGGCCATGAGCCGCTGACCAGCTTGGCGGGCGCGCTCAAGACCTTGGCGGTGGCGTTGATGAAAATTGCCAACGACCTGCGCTTGCTGGGCTCCGGGCCGCGCGCAGGGCTGGCCGAAGTGCGCCTGCCGGCCAACGAGCCGGGCAGCTCGATCATGCCGGGCAAGGTCAACCCGACCCAGTGCGAAGCGCTGTCGATGCTGGCCTGCCAGGTGCTGGGCAATGACGCGGCAATCGGCTTTGCCGCAAGCCAGGGGCACTTGCAGTTGAACGTGTTCAAGCCGGTGATCATTCATAACCTGTTGCAGTCGATCGAACTGCTGGCTGATGGCTGCCGCAACTTCCAGCAACACTGCGTGGCGGGAATCGAGCCGGATGCCGAGCAGATGGCCGCGCACCTGGAGCGCGGGCTGATGCTGGTGACGGCGTTGAACCCGCATATCGGCTATGACAAGGCGGCGGAGATTGCCAAGAAGGCTTACAGCGAGGGCAAGACGCTGCGCGAGGCTGCGCTGGAATTGAAGTACCTGACCAACGAGCAGTTCGATGAGTGGGTAAGGCCGGAGAACATGCTGGCGCCGGGTGGCAAGGGCTGATTGATCGGCTGGTACTCAAGGCCCTCTCGCCGGCAAGCCGGCTCCCACGTGGTGATCCTGTGGGAGCCGGCTTGCCGGCGATAGGGCCGGAGCAGGTTATCAACCCAGCTGCGCCAAGCGCGCCCTCCTCGCTCGCCACCCAGCCACCAGCGATGGCCCCAGGGCCACCAGCGACGAGCCCAGCACCACCGTCACCGCGCCGACATAGCCCAAGGCATTGATGTCCTCGGCCTGCACGTAGTCCGGCCACAGCCAGGCCGCAATCGCCACCGCAACGAAGGTCACCAGCGGCGTCAGCGCCAGCGTGGCACTCACCCGCGAGGCCTCCCAATGCGCCAGTGCCTCGGCAAACGCCCCATAGGCCACCAGCGTATTCAGGCAGCAGGCCAGCAGCAACCAGCCTTGCAACGGGCTCAACTGCAGCGCTTCCAGCGGGTGCACCCATGGCGTCAGCAACGCCGCGCAACACAGGTAGATCACCATCATCACTTGCTGCGAATGCCACACCGTCAGCAGCTGCTTCTGGCTCAAGGCATAGAACACCCAGATGCTGGTGGCCAGCAGGATGGTCAGCACCCCGGTGGTGTAAGCGCCCAACGAGGTGAGCAGCTCTTCCAGGCGCTGGTTGAAGAACAGGCCGAAACCGCCCAGTAGAACCACCAGCCCCAGGCCTTGGCCCAGGCTGAAGCGCTCCTTGAACACAAAGACGCTCGCCACCAGCAACAGCACCGGGCCCAACTGCACCACCAATTGGGCTGTGCCGGGGCTGAGCAGGTTGAGGCCGACCAGGTAGAGCACGTAGTTGCCCATCAGCCCGCAGACGGCTACGGCCACCAAACCTTTGCCCTTGCTGCCCAGCCTGGCGAACGACGGCAACTGTCGCTTGGCCGCCAACCAGGCGAACAGCAGGCTGCCAGATACCAGCAGGCGGTACCAGGTGACGGTAACCGGGTCGACCACCTGCAACACCTGCTTGAGCTTGATCGGCAGGATGCCCCAGAGCAGCGCTGTGAGCAGCGCCAGCAGCAGGCCGTGGACCCAGCGCCCGGAAGTGATGTGCATAAAATCCTCGATCGTGCCCGTGGTGGGGGAGCCTGGATTCTACGGGCTTGCTGCCTGCCACCGGGGGAAAAACCAGGGAAAAGAATTCATCAGGTCATTCCGCAGCGGCATGGCTCACTTCTTGTGCTTGGCAAATGCCGCCTCGAGCGCTTCGTTGATGGTGCGCAGCACCTTCACCCGCGCCCAGCGCTTGTCGTTGGCCTCCACCAGCGTCCAGGGCGCAATCTCGGTGCTGGTACGGTCGACCATGTCGCCCACCGCATCGACATACTGGTCCCATTTATCGCGGTTGCGCCAGTCGTCCTCGGTGATCTTGTAGCGCTTGAACGGGATCTGCTCGCGCTCCTCGAAACGCTCAAGCTGGGTCTGTTGGTCGATGGCCAGCCAGAACTTGACGACCACCACGCCGGCGTTTACCAGCTGCTCCTCGAAATCGTTGATTTCCCCATAGGCGCGCATCCAGTCGGCCGGGCTGCAGAAGCCTTCGACGCGCTCCACCAGCACACGGCCGTACCAGGAGCGGTCGAAGATGGTGAACTTGCCGCGCGCCGGGATGTGCCGCCAGAACCGCCACAGGTAGGGCTGCGCACGCTCTTCTTCAGTGGGCGCGGCGATCGGCACGATGCGGTACTGGCGGGGGTCGAGCGCAGCGGCGACGCGGCGGATCGCCCCACCTTTGCCTGCAGCATCGTTACCCTCGAAGGCCGCCACCAGGGCATGCCGACGCATGTGTTTGTGGCGCAGCAGGCCGGCCAGGCGCGCCTGCTCGGTCACCAGTTGCTCCTGGTAGTCGTGCTTGTCCAGGCGCAGGGTCATGTCCAGCGCGCCCAGCAGGCTGCGCTGGTCGATGCTGCGCCCCAGCGGCGCGATATTGCCCTGATGCTTGCCCTTGGGGTTCACGGCCAGCGCGGCCTGCAGGCTTTCGAGCAAGATGCGGCCCACGGCCAGGCTGCGGTAGTGCGGGTCGGCACCTTCGACGATGTGCCACGGCGCATAGTCGCGGCTGGTGCGGCGCAACACGCGCTCGCCAAACCGCACGAAACGGTCGTAGGTTTCCGACTGCTGCCAATCCAGCGGGCTGATGCGCCAGCTGTGCAGCGGGTCGTCCTTGAGCGACTTGAGCCGCGCCTTCATCTGTTTCTTGGACAGGTGAAACCAGAACTTGATGATCAGTGCGCCCTCATCGCACAGCATCTGCTCCAGGCGTTCGGCACCGGCAATGGCCTGGTCGAGCACGGCGTCCTTGAACAACCCGTGCACCCGCCCCTGCAGCATCTGGCTGTACCAGTTGCCGAAAAACACCCCCATCCGCCCCTTCGGCGGCAGCGCCCGCCAGTAGCGCCAAGCCGGTGGCCGGGCCAGCTCTTCGTCGGTCTGCTGGTCGAAGGTGAGCACGTCGATCATGCGCGGGTCCATCCACTCGTTGAGCAGCTTGACCGTCTCGCCCTTGCCGGCACCTTCGATGCCATTGATCAGCACGATCACCGGGAAGCGCGACTGTTGCTTGAGTTCGTACTGAGCTTCGAGCAATGCCTCGCGAAGGGCGGGCTCTTCTGCCTCGTAGGTTTCCTTGTCGATGCTGTGACCGATTTCGGCGGATTCAAACATGCATTGGCTCCTTCAATGGATAAGCAAGACTAGCGGATTTGTGATCGGCCTGTAGCCCTGCGCAAAACCTGCAGATGACATAAAATCGCTCATCCGCTGCAACCGAGCCAACCATGTCCACCCTCCTCCAGCATGCCCAGATCGACTGGGACGACCAGGGCCGCCCACATTCGCGGCAGTACGACGATGTGTACTTCGCCGTCAACGAAGGCATCGAAGAAACCAAACATGTCTTCCTCGGCCAAACCCGCCTGGCCGAGCGTTTCACCGCCCTGCCCCCGCACGCTTGCCTGGTCATAGGCGAAACCGGTTTTGGTACCGGCATGAATTTTTTCTGCGCCTGGCAATTGTTCGACGCCCACGCCCACGCCGACGCCCGGCTGCATTTTGTCAGCGTCGAAAAATACCCGCTCGGCTACGACGACATGGCCAAGGCGGTACGCCTGTGGCCAGAGCTGGCCGCCTATACCGAGCCACTGCTGGCGCAGTACGTGGCGGTGCACCCAGGGTTCCAGCAGTTCACGTTCGCCAACGGGCGCGTCACCTTGACCCTGTTGATTGGCGATGCGCTGGAACAGTTGCCGCAGCTCGATGCGCCCATCGACGTGTGGTTTCTCGATGGCTTCGCCCCGGCCAAGAACCCCGACATGTGGACCCCCGAGCTGTTCGCGCAACTGGCACGGCTGTCGCATTCAGGCACCGTGCTGGGCACCTTCACCACCACCGGCTGGGTGCGACGCAGCCTGGTCGAGGCCGGCTTCGCGATGAAAAAGGTGCCGGGGATCGGCAAGAAGTGGGAGGTGATGAGCGGCATGTACACCGGGCCGACATCCTCGCATCAATACCTGCCTTGGTATGACCGCCCGCGCAGTGATCAGGGCCCACGCCAGGCGCTGGTGATCGGTGCCGGGCTGGCCGGCAGTTGCACTGCCGCCAGCCTGGCTCGACGCGGCTGGCAGGTGACCGTGCTGGAGCGCCACGACGCCGCTGCACGCGAAGCCTCCGGCAACCCTCAGGGCGTGCTGTACCTCAAGCTGTCCGCACATGGTACGGCCTTGTCGCAAATGATCCTGTCTGGTTTCGGCTACACCCGACGCCAACTGCAGCAGTTGCAGCGCGGGCAGGACTGGGACGACTGCGGCGTGCTGCAACTAGCCTTCGACAGCAAAGAGGCCGAGCGCCAGGGCAAGCTCGCCGCGGCCTTCGACAGCGCCTTGCTGCGCGCCCTGGGGCGCGAGGAAGCCGAAGCGATTGCCGGGATCGCGCTGCCTGCGGGCGGGCTGTTTTACCCGGAAGGCGGCTGGGTGCACCCGCCGGCGTTGTGCCAGGCGCAACTGAAGCACCCGAACATTCGCCTGCTGGTTCACCAGGAGGTGCTTGAACTGCGCAAGGCCGATGGCCTGTGGCAGGCCTGGGGTGGCGAGCGGCTGTTGGCCAGCGCCCCGATGGTGGTGCTGGCGGGGGCGGCCGATGTGAAGCGCTTTGAAGCCTGTGCGCAACTGCCGCTCAAGCGCATACGTGGGCAAGTCACCTGCCTGCCGTCGACTGAGGGCAGCCGGGCGCTGGGGACCGTGGTGTGCGCCGAGGGCTACGTGGCGCCGCCGCGGGGTGACGAACACACGCTGGGCGCCAGCTTCGACTTCCACAGCGAGGGCCTGGCGCCGACCGTGGCCGAGCACCAGGGCAACCTGGCGCTGCTGGACGAAATCTCCACAGACCTGGCTCAGCGCCTGGGTGCTGCGGCGCTCGACCCTGAGCAGTTGCAAGGTCGCGCGGCGTTTCGTTGCACCAGCCCGGATTATCTGCCGATTGTCGGCCCGGTTGCCGACCCCGTCGCCTTTGCCGAGGCCTACGCCGCGCTGGGCAAGGACGCGCGCCAGGTGCCCGACGTGCCCTGCCCTTGGTTGGCAGGGTTGTATGTGAACAGCGGGCATGGCTCGCGAGGGTTGATCACGGCGCCGATTGCCGGTGAATTGATTGCAGCCTGGGCCAGCGGTGAGCCGCTGCCGCTGCCTCGGGCGGTGGCTGAGGCGTGTCATCCGAATCGGTTTGGGTTGCGCAGGTTGATTCGGGGCAAGTGATGGATTCGGGTTTAAGGAACGGCATGGTGGGGTTAGGGGGTGATGCCTGGTGCAGGTCGGGAGGTATCTAGGGCTCTTGAGATCGAGCGCCGCCCGCGCGGCGCATCGCGGGCAAGCCCGCTCCTACATTTGTTGCAACGCGCCGTTCCAGCCAGGCCATGGTTGTTCGCCTTGGTGCATGGCTGAAGACAGGTGGGGCGCCGGCAGCACCAATGGAAAAATCGCGTCGTGCTAACAAGGCTGACAACTATGGCCTCACAGGCCATGGCACGTTGCAACAAATGTAGGAGCGGGCTTGCCCGCGATGCGCCGCGCGGGCGGCGCTCGATCTCAAACGCGCTGAAGATCCCAAGACGAGCACGTCGCGAGGACGGCGCTTACCCCCATAAAACCCCCAAGCCAGCCCCCAAACCGCCCCCATATAACAGATTGATCTAAAACTCTCATAAATCGCTCAGGTCAGTTCCTTACAGGTGCCCTAATCCGGGGCACTGATTCCCCAACGGAAAAACCGGTAAGGACCTATGTGCGGATTAGCTGGAGAGTTGCGTTTCACCCCCATCGACCAAGCCCCTCGCCCGGCGGACCTCGCCGCGGTAGAGCGCATGACCCATCACCTGGCGCCCCGCGGCCCCGACGCCTGGGGCTTCCATAGCCTGGGCCCGATCGCCCTCGGCCACCGCCGGCTGAAAATCATGGACCTGTCCGACGGTTCGGCACAGCCCATGGTCGATAACACCCTGGGCCTGTCGCTGGCCTTCAACGGGGCCATCTACAACTTCCCCGAACTGCGCCAGGAGCTGCAGGACCTGGGTTACACCTTCTGGTCCGACGGCGACACCGAGGTGTTGCTCAAGGGCTACCACGCTTGGGGCGCAGCCTTGCTGCCCAAGCTCAACGGCATGTTCGCCCTGGCCATCTGGGAGCGCGACAACCAGCGCCTGTTCCTGGCCCGCGACCGCCTCGGCGTCAAGCCGCTGTACCTGTCGCGCAACGGCGAGCGCCTGCGCTTTGCTTCGACGCTGCCAGCGCTGCTCAAAGGCGGCGACATCGACCCGATGATCGACCCGGTTGCGCTCAACCACTACCTCAACTTCCACGCCGTGGTGCCCGCACCACGCACCTTGCTGGCCAACGTGCAGAAGCTCGAGCCCGGCACCTGGATGCGGGTCGACCGCCACGGTGAAGTGGAGCGCCAGACCTGGTGGCAGCTGCAGTACGGCCCCAACCCGGACGAGCGCGAACTTGACCTGGAAGGCTGGACCACCCGTGTGCTCGACGCCACCCGTGATGCGGTGGCCATCCGCCAACGGGCCGCCGTCGATGTGGGCGTGCTGCTGTCGGGCGGTGTCGACTCCAGCCTGTTGGTCGGCCTGTTGCGCGACGTGGGCGTGGACGACCTGTCGACCTTCTCCATCGGCTTCGAGGATGCCGGTGGCGAACGTGGCGACGAATTCCAGTATTCCGACCTGATCGCCAAGCACTACGGCACCCGCCACCACCAGTTGCGCATCGACGAGCGTGAAATCATCGAGCAGCTGCCGGCCGCGTTCCGCGCCATGAGCGAACCGATGGTCAGCCACGACTGCATTGCCTTCTACCTGCTGTCGCGGGAAGTGGCCAAGCATTGCAAAGGTGTGCAGAGCGGCCAGGGCGCCGATGAGCTGTTTGCCGGCTACCACTGGTACCCGCAGGTGGACGGCGCAGCGGATGCCTTTGGCGCCTACCGCGATGCCTTCTTCGACCGCAGCCATGCCGAGTACCGCGATACCGTGCAGGCGCCGTGGCTGCTGGAGACCGACGCGGCCGGCGATTTCGTGCGCGAACACTTCGCCCGCCCCGGTGCCGCCGATGCGGTGGACAAGGCGCTGCGCCTGGACAGCACGGTGATGCTGGTGGACGACCCGGTCAAACGCGTCGACAACATGACCATGGCCTGGGGCCTGGAGGCGCGTACGCCGTTCCTCGATTACCGCCTGGTGGAACTGTCGGCGCGGATCCCGGCGCGTTTCAAGTTGCCGGACGGCGGCAAGCAGGTGCTCAAGCAGGCCGCGCGACGCGTGATCCCTCACGAAGTGATCGACCGCAAAAAAGGTTACTTCCCGGTGCCCGGCCTCAAACACCTGCAAGGCGCCACCCTGGACTGGGTACGCGAGTTGCTGACCGACCCTAGCCAGGACCGCGGCCTGTTCAACCCTGCCATGGTCGACCGCCTGCTGAGCAACCCGCATGGCCAGCTGACCCCACTGCGCGGCTCCAAGCTGTGGCAGCTGGCGGCGCTGAACCTGTGGCTCAGCGAACAAGGAATCTGACCCATGAAGCCCCATGAAACCGCTTACGGCCAGCGCCTGCTGCGCGGCCAGACGCCGTCCTACGAGCGCCTGCAGGCGCGCCTGGCCGGCGATGGCAGCGAGCCCCACGACCAGCCGCGCGCCCTGCACTGCGGCTGGGGCCGGCTGTTGATCGGCCACACCTATCCGGACCCCGCGACCCTGGCCGAGGCGCTGCAGGAGGAGCGCCCCGGTGAGCGTGACATCGCCCTGTATGTGGCGGCGCCGCAACAGCTGCTGGCGCAGGCACCGCAACAGTTGTTCCTCGACCCCTCCGACACCTTGCGCCTGTGGTTCTCCGACTACCGCCAGGCGCAGCGGGTGTTCCGCGGCTTTCGCATCCGCCGGGCGCAGAGCGACGCCGACTGGCAGGCGATCAACAGCCTTTACCAGGCGCGCGGCATGCTGCCGGTGCAACCCGAACTGCTGACCCCACGCCACCTGGGCGGGCCGGTGTACTGGCTGGCCGAGGACGAAGACACCCATGCGGTGATCGGTAGTGTCATGGGCCTGAACCACAGCAAGGCGTTTGACGACCCCGAACACGGCAGCAGCCTGTGGTGCCTGGCCGTCGACCCGCACTGCACCCGCCCTGGTGTGGGCGAGGTGCTGGTGCGCCACCTGATCGAGCATTTCATGAGCCGCGGGCTTGCCTACCTGGACCTGTCGGTGCTGCATGACAACCGCCAGGCCAAGCGGCTTTATGAAAAGCTGGGTTTCCGCAACCTGCCGACCTTCGCGGTCAAGCGCAAGAACGGCATCAACCAGCAACTGTTCCTCGGCCCCGGCCCGGAAGCCGGGCTCAACCCGTATGCGCGGATCATCGTCGATGAGGCGTACCGCCGTGGCATCGAAGTGCAGGTGGACGATGCCAGCGCCGGGCTGTTCACCCTCAGCCTTGGCGGGCGTCGGGTACGCTGCCGCGAATCACTCAGCGACCTGACCAGTGCGGTCAGCATGACCCTCTGCCAGGACAAGCGCCTGACCCAGCAGGCACTGCACAACGCCGGCCTGCAGGTACCGATGCAGCAGCTGGCAGGCAACGCTGACGACAACCTGGCGTTTCTCGATGAGCACGGCGCCGTGGTGGTCAAGCCGGTGGATGGCGAGCAGGGCCAAGGGGTGGCGGTCAACCTGAGCACTTACGATGAAGTCAGCCAGGCCATCGAGCACGCCCGGCGTTTCGACAGCCGCGTGCTGCTGGAAAGCTTCCACCCCGGGCAAGACCTGCGCATCCTGGTAATCGGCCATGAAGTGGTGGCCGCGGCCATCCGCCACCCGGCGCAGGTGATCGGTGACGGCAAGCACAGCGTCAAGGCGCTGATCGAAGCCCAGAGCCGTCGTCGTCAGGCCGCGACCGGTGGCGAAAGCCGCATTCCGATGGATGACGAGACCGAACGCACCCTGCGCGATGCCGGCCTCGACTACACCAGCGTGCTGCCCGCCGGCCAGCGCCTGGCCGTGCGCCGGACTGCCAACCTGCACACCGGCGGCACGCTGGAAGACGTGACCGAACGCCTGCACCCGGTGCTGGCCGATGCGGCGGTGCGCGCTGCGCGGGCGCTGGACATTCCGGTAGTGGGCCTGGACCTGATGGTGCGCGACGCCGAGCACCCGGATTACGTGATCATCGAGGCCAACGAGCGGGCTGGGTTGGCCAACCATGAACCGCAGCCAACGGCGGAGCGCTTTGTCGACCTGCTGTTCCCGCATAGCCGGGCGTTGGCGTGAATCAATGAAGGCCTCTTCGCGGGGCAAGCCCGCTCCCACAGTTTGCCGCTGGGCTCAAGGGCAACAGTGAACCTGTAGGAGCGGGCTTGCCCGCGAAGAGGCCGCAAAGGAGTACACATGCCTGAACACTACCCCGAACCCGATCTCGACTACCTCAAACGCGTGCTCCTGGAGATGCTCGCCATCCCCAGCCCCACCGGCTTTACCGACACCATCGTGCGCTACGTCGCCGAGCGCCTGGATGAACTGGGCATCCCCTTCGAGCTGACCCGCCGCGGTACCATCCGCGCCACCCTCAAGGGCCGGCAAAGCTCCCCCGACCGCGCCGTCTCGGCCCACCTCGACACCATCGGTGCCAGCGTGCGCCAGCTGCAGGACAATGGCCGCCTGGCGTTGGCGCCGGTGGGCTGCTGGTCAAGCCGCTTCGCCGAGGGCAGCCGGGTCAGCGTGTTTACCGACACCGGCGTGTTTCGCGGCAGCGTGCTGCCGCTGATGGCCAGCGGGCATGCCTTCAACACCGCCATCGACCAGATGCCGGTCAGTTGGGAGCACGTGGAGGTTCGCCTGGACGCCTACTGCGCCACCCGCGCCGATTGCGAAGCGCTGGGGCTGTCGATCGGCGACTTCGTCGCCTTCGACCCGTTGCCGGAGTTCACCGAAAGCGGCCATATCAGCGCCCGCCACCTGGATGACAAAGCCGGCGTCGCGGCGCTGCTGGCTGCCCTCAAGGCAGTGGTGGAGAGCGGCCGCCAGCCACTGATCGACTGCCATCCGCTGTTCACCATCACCGAAGAGACCGGCTCCGGCGCCGCCGCTGCCCTGCCCTGGGACGTCAGCGAGTTCGTCGGCATCGACATCGCCCCGGTCGCGCCTGGCCAAGCGTCCAGCGAACATGCCGTCAGCGTGGCCATGCAGGACTCCTCGGGGCCCTACGACTACCACCTGTCGCGCCACCTGCTGAAACTGGCCGGCGACCAGGACCTGCCGGTGCGCCGCGATGTGTTCCGCTACTACTTCAGCGATGCCCACTCGGCGGTGACCGCAGGGCACGACATCCGCACCGCGCTGATCGCGTTCGGCTGTGATGCGACCCATGGCTACGAGCGCACCCATATCGACAGCCTGGCCGCGCTCAGCCGCCTGCTGTCGGGCTACCTGCTGAGCCCGCCGGTGTTCGCCAGCGACTCCAACCCGGCCAATGCCTCGCTCGAGCGCTTCAGCCATCAGCTGGAGCACGACGCGCAGATGGAGAGCGACACGCGGGTGCCGGCCGTCGACAGCCTGGTCGGCAACAAGGGGTGAGCCACAGCCAACGGGTTTCGCGTAGCATGGGCGTATTGTTCAATGAAGCCGAATACCGCCCATGCTGATCCCCTACGAGCAACTGCAAGCCGAAACCCTGACCCGTTTGATCGAGGATTTCGTCACCCGTGACGGTACCGACAACGGCGACGACACGCCGCTGGAAACCCGCGTGCTGCGGGTGCGCCAGGCGTTGGCCAAGGGCCAGGCGTTCATCCTGTTCGACCTGGAGAGCCAGCAGTGCCAGCTGCTGGCCAAACATGATGTGCCGCGCGAGCTGCTCGACTGACAATACTGGCCTCATCGCGGGGGAGCCCACGATGAGGCCGGCACAGTCGGCTCAAGCCGAATTGCCCTTGCGCACCTCGCCCGCCTTGATCCGCTTGTACACCTCGGCCCGGTGCACCGGCACCTCGCGCGGCGCACTGACGCCAAAACGCACCATGCCATCGCGGGTTTCCACCACTTTGATCTGAATATCGTCACCGATGGTGATGACTTCGCCGACTTCGCGTCCAATGACCAACATGCTGCGGTCCTCCGGCAACAGGGAAAACCGTAGACTGCATGGGGGTATCCGGCTATTCAACGCCTGCGCAATAATTCAGAACAAGCCTACTTAAGCAGGTAATTCCCCCTACAGACGCAGCCTACAATCAGCGTATTTGAGCTTTGCCTCGCATCTTCACCGCCATCTGCGCCATCTCGTCGTACAGCCGCTCCGGCGCCTGCCGCTTCAGCGCCCACGCCTGGCGCCCGGCCTCATGGGGCAGAATCAGGAATTCGCCGGCAGTGACCTGTTGGTGGATATGCTCGGCGATGTCTGCCGCGCTGATCGGCGAGCCTTCCAGCAGCTTGCCGACCTGGGCTTTCATTGCCGGGTTGGGGCCGCGGAAGGAGTCCAGCAAGTTGGTCTGGAAGAACGACGGGCACACCACGTGCACGGCCACCTCCAACTGCCGCAGCTCCACCAGCAAGCTCTCCGACAGTGCCAGCACACCGGCCTTGGCAACGTTGTAGTTGCTCATGCCCGGGCCCTGCATCAGCGCCGCCATCGAGGCCACGTTGATGATCCGCCCCTTGCTGCGTTCGAGCAGCGGCAAGAAGGCCTTGCAGCCCTTGACCACCCCCATCAGGTTGACCGCGATCTGCCAGTCCCAGTCCTCCAGCGACAGCTCGGCGAAGAACCCGCCCGAGGCCACGCCCGCATTGTTGACGATCACGTCGATACCACCAAACCGCTCGTCGCAGGCCTGGGCCAAAGCGGTGAGCTGGCTGTAGTCGCGCACGTCACAACGCTGGGTGAAGCCCGTGCCACCCGCGCTACTCACAAGCTCCAGGGTTTCGCGCAGGCCGGGTTCGTTGACATCGGCCAGCGCCAAACGCCAGCCCTCGCGCGCCCAGCGCAGGGCGATCTCGCGGCCGAGGCCGGACCCGGCGCCCGTGATCATGATGCGGTTTTGCATGGTGGCAGGCCTTGTGCTTATGGGTTGTCAGGCCAGTCTAATCAAGGCCTTGCCGAGTGGGAGGGTTCATCAGGGTAGTGAATGGGCGGGCATGACCAAGCGGTCAGTGCCGAGCAAATGGAATCTTTCGCAAGCGGCACCGGTCCGAATTAACAAGAGGCCAGCAATCCGAGGCTCTTGACCCCTAACCACGCAAGGACTCCGTCATGACCACTATCCTCATCATCATCCTGATCCTGCTGTTGATTGGTGGCTTACCGGTCTTCCCACACTCACGCAGCTGGGGCTATGGCCCGTCCGGCATCATCGGCGTGGTGCTGGTGATACTGCTGGTGCTGTTGTTACTTGGCATGATCTAGATCTAGCGTCCGGAATGAAAAAACCGCGCTACGGGCAACAGCCGTAGCGCGGTTTTTCATTGCCGGTGGGTCAGTGCTGAACGGCGCACGCACCCGGCTAGCCCCCTATAGGTTGGCATCGAACACCGTTGTCACGACCGCCTGATACTCGATGCCAGGCAACATGTCCTGTTGCCTGGTGGGGCCGCGGGGGTTCACATGAAAGTGCAACTGCCCTTGGCTGCCGGTCACGCCCTCTGGGGGGACTTCGAGGGTGATGGCGTCCGCAACCCCGCCAAAGGTCAGTGCCTGCCGATGGAGCGAACGGCCCTGGTATGAAACACCTGGCAAGGTCATCGCCAGAAACAGCGGTATGCCGTGGCCCTTAGCGGACCGTAGGCTGCACGTGCTACCCAGCCCGGTGCTGCACAGTGCCCAGACTTTGAAAGGCCCACTGGCAGTAAGGCTGAAGGCGACGTCCTTTTCCAGTTTATCTGCCAGGCTGCGTCCATGGCCCTTCGGTGGCACCAACGCCACCTGCTCGGCGCCCGGTTCAAAGCGCACCTGAAGGTCATGCACTACCTCCAGCTCGACGTTGATCGCCACCGAGTCGGCAGTGAGCCCGGAGACCGTTCGGCTCGCCCCCAGGCCTATATCCCTGTCGGGGCCTATCGAATAGACCACGCGCCCTCGATAGACACCCGCCTTCAAGCTCGCCGGCAATGGCGTCTTCAGCGCGTAACCCAGCGTCAGATGGCTGACATGGTAAGTGCTCGCATCAGCCGTGTTGAGGTTGGCCCAACACCCGCTGCTGGCCAGCGACCACAGAAACAAGCGGTGCGCAGCACTGGCCAAGGCAACCTGACAACCACTCGAGTCAAGGCCCGTGCGCGCCGTAGGCGCAGGCAACCCATCGTCCGAGGTTACTGCGCCGCCCAGGTGGGTGATGGCAAAGTCCATGCTGACCTGCTCACCGGATTGATCACGGACCATTACTAGCGCAGTCGGCTGAACAGGGGCTGATAGGTAGAAGCCGTCAGCACCCTCGCCATCCACTGTTTTCGAGTACTCGACATTCACATCCAGCAGATTCGCCAGCGGCTGGCTACACAGCTGCGGCAGCTGAGTGCAGACAGGCGACGACCTGGGTGTCAGGTTTTCAAATTGCCGGGTCTCGCCGCGGTAACGCAGCTTCAGCGTAACGTCGGCCGCCTGCGCCCAGGACCCGCCGAACACGCCAGAAGCCAGCGCGAGCATTGCACACTTACGAAACATCGCCCGCCCTCTCACCCTGCCTTGAAGTTCATGGCTTTGCGCGCATCGCCTTCCACCAGTTCGAAGCGATACTCGACACCCGGTTTTTCGACGAACTCACGTGTACGCCCAGGGCGAAGATGCTGCTTGGCCGGAGGATCACACTGGTCATCGAGCAGTACACAGGCCTGGACGTTGTCGAGCAGTACCGTGGCATTGCCCTCGTTGCGCACGGTCCATTTTCCGCCGGCTTGCTCAATCGATGTCTGGTAGCGCGTGGCAGCAGGTTTGGTAATCAAAATGGTGCCGAAGCCAGCCAGAAACTGCACACCGGCACTGAGTTCCTCGCGGTAAGCCTCAAGCTCCGTTTCATCCAGCGCGAAGCTGTCATCCTGTTGCGGTACCACCGGGATGAAGCGCAGCCGGTAATAACGCTCGTGGTCCCGCTCACCGCGATACAGCAACCGTACGGCCTGCATGCCGCGTGCCGGGATGATCATCCGTGCGGGGCTGGCGACAACGCTGCGCTGATCGAAGGGCAACTGATCGATTTCCACTTCACGGGGCTCGGCTTGCCCGTCGTAGACCAGTTCCAGCACGCTGACCTTGACGAACGCGGTACTGTCCCCTCTGTTGTAGATGCGTTTGGCGTAGGTGCCCTTGCCCGGTTCGAGGTAATCGTACAGAGCCCCGACATCCAGCTGTGGCCCGGCCTGAGCAAACCACGGCAGCATCAGTGCTACGAACAACATGGGGGGTAACTGAAATGTGAATCTGTGCATCTTCAACCTCTGCTTGCTCAACATTCATCCATCGGCCCCGAGATCGGGCCCGCTACAGCGTCATGCTGAAAACCGGTTCAGCCCATACTCGGCACACAGCGCTGATCACCCACGATCAGTACGTCATCCTCGCGATCGAAGTTGGCCGGCGTTAATGTCAGAAGACAATTACCTGCCGCGCCATGACGAATTTCCAAGGTGGGCCGTGACTCACTCATTTCGACGCTGAAATAGCCATCCACCTCGGCCACCGTGCGCCCGGCGTCGTTGACCACGTGCGCGCCGTGCAGTGGCTGGCCTTGCCCATCGAGCAGCCGACCAAACACGGTGACCGTGCGCATCACCTTCAATGAGTGGTACCCCACCCCACCGCGGTTGAGGTGGTAGTCGACAGCGAGGGGTTGGATCTGAGCGGGCGGCACGTCCTTGGCGTCGAAGTCGAAGCGCACATGGCCCGATTTGAACGCCGTCACCGGCACGATATTGCGCCCCGGGCGCAGCACTGCACTCAAGCCCTGGCCATCGTTGGCCCGCAGCTTCATACCTGGCAGGTCGCTTTCGACATCGATGATCAAGCCGGCTTCGAACGGTAGGTTATGGCCACCGATGGCCAGCTTCCCCGCACCCAGCGCAAGGGTGCTTTCCAGGTTGAGGCCAGCACTGAGGTTATTGTTGAAAGAAGAACTCTGGGCATAAGCATCGCCCTGCAGCGCCTGGCTATGAAACCGCCCGTTGGCGGCCAGGCTGGTGCCATAGCTGTCGAGCGTCGCGCTGCCCCCCAGGCTGTGCACCGGGCCAAGGTCGACGTTGCGCCGATACCACAGCGAAGCGTAAGGGTCATTGCCCCCCTCCCGCGAGGCGCGGCTACCGACGTCGACCCCAAGCTGCCTGCCCTCGCGTTCAAGGTTCATGCTCATGGCGAGGTTAACGCCGCGGCTTCGGGCACCGGCGCTGCTGCGTGTTCCAGGCCTGTCGAAAAGAGACAGGCGAACACTGCTTCGATGCCCCCGCAGTGTTCCGTTGAACGCCCAGCTCAGGTCGGCGCCCAAGCCACTTGCCGAGCCTGCGCTGTGTTCCAGGCGCAGCGTCGCTGAGCTGCGCGAGGTTACCCGGTGGTTTACCGATAAGGCGGTACGACTGCGCACCTGCCGCTGTGAAGTATCGTCCCGAGCGTTTTCGCGAGGCTCGAGCCAGCTCTGGTTGTGGGTCAGCAACAGCGAGCCCGAAGGGTAGGTATGGGTCACCTGCAGATCGCCGCTGTTGCCCATGCCCTGGGTCCGATTGAGGCTGGCGTAAAACTTGAACCGCTCATGCACATCCCAGTCCAGCGAGGTACCTAACTGCAGGTCGGCATCGACCTGTTGCACCGACAGCCCCAGTATCGCGGCAGGATGCACAAGGTAGTTGGAGAGGGCACCGAACGCTGGGCTCGGTTCACGCGGGTCATTCCAGTTACTCAGCAGCTCGACCTGCTGGCCCAGGTAGAGGTTGTAGCGCCAGCGGTTGTCCATGTTCTGCCATCGGCTCGGCTTGTAGATGGACACTTCACTGCGCGAAGTCTCCAGGCCGTCCTCAAGCAAGCGCAGCTCCACGTCGTAGATGCCGCCGGGCAACACCCGCGTATCGAGCGCCTGCAAACCAGGCTGTACCGGCTGACTGTTGATCAGTGAACCATTGCGGTAGATCTCCACGATGCCGGGACGGTTTGGGGTGACATAGACCGGCACAGCGCTGGCCTGGCCACTGTCGACCAGCAGGCTGTCACTGCTGCCTAGCATCAAGCCAAGCGTGCTATCGGGGCGGCGCCCCAGTAGCGTGGGCTGGCGCACCAGGCCTTGCGCGCCAACGGAGATGTACCCCAGCCGAAAGAAGTGCTCGTCGTGCAGGCTCTCGGCGTAAAGCTGGTGCATGCGATAGCGCACATCGCCTTGCTCAGTTGCGCTGCGATCGACGCGTGCATCGGCAAGCGTCGTCCAATTATGCAGATTGCCCTGGCCGAGCAGGCCGAGCCTGCCCGTGGTCTGGTTGCCATCGTTGACCAGGTTGAGCTGGTTACGCAGCAGCAGCCCGGCGCCGCTCTGCTCCGGGAGGCGGTGGTAGAGCGCGTCCTGGTCCAGCTTTTCGGCATTGGACGTCAGCAACGACAACTGGGAATTGGCCAGGCTGTAATGAATAGCCTGCAACCCGTCGGGGCAGTTTTGCAGGCAGTCGCCCAGCACGCGCCCGTCCGCCAGCCGCTGCTGCCATAACTGCCTGAGTGTGGACGGCTCTTTACTTTGTTCAGTGTCGGTAAACGCCAGCAACTGCACACGGTTATCACGGCTCAGCACCACCATGGCATCACCGAGGTAACGCTGATCCAGTTCCACTCGCACGGCAAGCGGTACGTCGAAAAAATGTGCCTCGAAATCTTCAGGCAAACGCCCGAACGTGTTCAGGCCGACAGCACTGGGCGCGCGCTCGGCCGACACTTGGAGGGGTAAGAGGCAGGCAGCACCCAGCAGCCAGGCAGCGAGTGCACGGCCGGGTGCAGCAAACTGGAACATGATTCAATCCACTTCAACGCCTGCCTCACCGCAGGCAACCCTCTGGCACGGTGAGGCAGGCGGCACTGCATCTATCAAAGGCTGGCGGAGGAAGTTTCAAACAATACTTTCACTACCCCGTTATATTCCCCCTTCACATAACCTGCCTGAGGTTTTACAGCGGCAAAGGTAATGGGAAGTTCGTTACCGGCTTTAGCATCTTCTGCGCTCATGACTTCCTCGGCCATTAACGCCAACTGCTTGCCCCCTACCGTGATGACAAGATCAATTTTCTGGTCGTTGTTGGTTTGCTCTCGCAACTCTGCGGCTTCCAGCAGTTTGGCCTGAATAGCGCCGGCATCACTCTGGGCTGTGAAAGCTTCGCTTACCGCCGTGAACGCATCGCTCTGCGGCTGGTACTCAAGCGTCACGCCCCGCTGAATCCAATCCCCTTTGGGCTCCACTGAAAAATCATTCCCGGGAATGATCGCCTTCACTGAAATTTCCTGGGTGATCGGCTCAGGGGCGGACGCAACAGCGGCACCGGCAAACAATGCAATGAATGGGACAGCCAATGCATAGGGTTTCACAATAAGTTTCCTTTTGGGGTTACACATCATCAAATAGCAGGCACACAGGCAGCACCCAATAAAAACCCGAATCAGGGCGCACCCGTTTCAAACGTCAGGGTGACATGCGTCCTGTAGGTGCCGGGCAGGCTAGACCCTACCCCAGAGAACCCATAGAACCTGAATGGAATGGTTGTTCCTTGGGCGGCGTCAGCAGCGCTGACTATTTCAGTCGGCGTTGGCTGCATCCGTATGCGATTCAACTGGATTTGGTATCGACGAGTATCTTGCGCACCGCCGTCCCGCTTGAAAAAATAATGTGAACTATCTGTTTTCGCGTAAATCGGCCCATAGTGACTCTTTACAAAAATTTCTTTAGTAACGTCTTTGAAGGTGAGCCTACTCGGGTCATATTCCATCTCAAGATCTTCATCCCACCAACTACCGGCCGAGGCCACCTGAAACTCTGGGGTCGACACGACAGCCCGGACACTGATGTCCTGCGGGGTTTCCTTCGCCCCTACAGTGCCCGACACGCCAACGAGAACAAGGGTAATTAAACAGCGTAATTTCATTGAGCAGCTCCCAAAAGTGCCGGCATCTATCTAGCACTTGCGACATCAGGGAACTGTACGAGCAGAACATTACTAGGTATGTAGGAAACGTCTGACGAACTGCATGCAATAAAAAACGCCCCGACAAGCGGGGCGTTTTTCATTGCATCGCGTTAACGTTAGTGTGAGACCGCCCCGCTGGCACCCAGGCCAGTCTGCGAACGCACGAACTGCGGGAAGAACAGCGCACGCTCGCTTTCAGCGGCCTTGGACTTGTCGGTGACCGAGAAGAACCAGATACCCACGAATGCAATCAGCATCGAGAACAGTGCCGGGTACTCGTACGGGTAGATGGCTTTCTCGTGGCCGAGGATCTGCACCCAGATGGTCGGGCCAAGGATCATCAGGCCAACCGCACTTACCAGGCCCAGCCAGCCGCCGATCATGGCGCCGCGGGTGGTCAGTTTCTTCCAGTACATCGAGAGCAGCAGCACTGGGAAGTTGCAGCTGGCGGCGATGGAGAAGGCCAGCCCGACCATGAACGCGATGTTCTGCTTCTCGAACAGAATGCCCAGGCCGATCGCCAGCACGCCCAGTGCAATGGTGGTGATCTTCGACACGCGGATCTCGTCCTTGTCGTTGGCCTTGCCTTTGCGCCAGACGCTGGCGTACAGGTCGTGGGACACCGCCGAGGCACCGGCCAGGGTCAGGCCGGCGACCACGGCCAGGATGGTGGCGAACGCCACCGCCGAGATGAAGCCGAGGAAGATGCTGCCACCCACGGCATCGGCCAGGTGCACCGCCGCCATGTTGTTGCCACCCAGCAGGGCGCCGGCGGCGTCCTTGAAGTCCGGGTTGGTGCTGACCAGCAGAATCGCGCCAAAGCCGATGATGAAGGTCAGGATGTAGAAGTAGCCGATGAACCCCGTGGCGTAGAGCACGCTCTTGCGGGCTTCCTTGGCATCGCTGACGGTGAAGAAGCGCATCAGGATGTGCGGCAGGCCGGCAGTACCGAACATCAGCGCCAGGCCCAGCGAGAAGGCCGAAATCGGGTCTTTGACCAGGCCACCCGGGCTCATGATCGCTTCACCCTTGCTGTGCACCTTGATCGCTTCGGAGAACAGCGTGTTGAAGTCGAAGCCCACGTGTTTCATGACCATCAGCGCCATGAAGCTGGCACCGGACAGCAGCAGCACGGCCTTGATGATCTGCACCCAGGTGGTGGCCAGCATGCCGCCGAACAGCACGTACAGGCACATCAGGATGCCCACCAGGATGACCGCGACGTGGTAGTCCAGGCCGAACAGCAGCTCGATCAGCTTGCCGGCGCCGACCATCTGCGCGATCAGGTAGAACGCCACCACCACCAGCGACCCGGAGGCCGACAGGGTGCGGATTTCCTTCTGCCCGAGGCGGTACGAGGCCACGTCGGCGAAGGTGTACTTGCCCAGGTTGCGCAGGCGTTCGGCGATCAGGAAGAGGATGATCGGCCAGCCGACCAGGAAACCGATCGAGTAGATAAGGCCGTCGTAGCCGGAGGTGAACACCAGCGCGGAAATACCCAGGAAGGAGGCTGCCGACATGTAGTCGCCAGCAATCGCCAGGCCGTTCTGGAAGCCTGTGATCTTGCCACCGGCCGCGTAGTAGTCGGCCGCCGACTTGTTGCGTTTGGAGGCCCAGTAGGTAATACCGAGGGTGAAGGCGACGAACGCCACGAACATGGCGATCGCAGAAATGTTCAGCGGCTGTTTCTGCACCTCGCCGGTCAGGGCATCAGCGGCCCACACGGCGGGTGCAAAAGCGCCGCAGGCCAGTACGGCCAGGGCTTTGGCGTGGCGAATCATTGTTGCGCCTCCTTCAGAATGGCCTTGTTCAGCTCATCGAATTCGCCGTTGGCGCGGCGTACGTAGATGGCGGTCAGGACGAATGCCGAAACGATCAGGCCGACGCCCAGGGGAATGCCCCAGGTAATCGACGACTCAGGGCTGAGCTTGGCGCCCAGCAGATGAGGACCGTAGGCGATCAGGAGGATGAAGGCGCAGTACAGGCCGAGCATGATCGCCGAGAGAATCCAGGCGAACCGTTCGCGTTTGGTGACCAGCTCCTTGAAGCGGGGGCTGTTTTGTATCGAGAGGTAAATGCTGTCGTTCATTGTTTTTGTCCTAGCAGCACAGATAGGGGATGGAACCCACACCGTCACTTTATGCTGCCGTTGGACGCCAACCAGACGACCTTAGTCTTAGATGCAACACTGTCTTGCAGGATCGGTAACAACCAGAAGGCCAGTGTGCCCCAATCGCCGGCAAGCCGGCTCCCACACAGTCACAACATGGCCCGATGCCTGTGATGGCCCTGTGGGAGCCGGCTTGCCGGCGATTGGGGGCACGCTGGCCCTGAAATCAATTACTTGCCGGTCCACTCCTTGACCCGGTCCGGGTGCTTGGCCACCCAATCCTTCGCCGCCGCTTCAGGCTTGGCACCTTCCTGGATCGCCAGCATCACCTCGCCGATCTCGTCCTTGGACTGCCAGCTGAATTTCTTGAGGAACTCGGCCACCTCCGGCGCCTTGGTCGCCAGCGCTTTGCTGCCGATGCTGTTGACCGTCTCGGCGGCACCGTAAACGCCTTTCGGGTCTTCGAGGAACTTCAGCTTCCACTTGGCGAACATCCAGTGCGGCACCCAGCCGGTTACCGCAATCGACTGCTGCTTGGCATAGGCACGGCCCAGCTCGGCAGTCATTGCCGCGCCGGAGCTCGCCTGCAGTTTGTAACCTGTCAGGTCGTAATCCTTGATGGCCTGGTCGGTCTTGAGCATCACCCCGGAACCTGCGTCGATGCCGACGATTTTCTGCTTGAAGGTGGTGTCGGTCTTGAGGTCGGTGATGCTGTTGGCCTTGACGTATTCGGGGACGATCAAGCCGATCTTGGCGTCCTTGAAGTTGGCGCCGTAGTCGACCACGTTGTCTTTGTTCTTGGTCCAGTACTCACCGTGCGTGACCGGCAGCCAGGCCGAGAGCATGGCGTCGAGTTTGCCGGTGGCCACGCCTTGCCACATGATGCCGGTGGCCACGGCCTGCAGCTTCACGTCGTAGCCGAGTTTCTGCTTGATCACTTCAGCGGCCACGTTGGTGGTCGCCACACTGTCGGCCCAACCGTCCACGTAACCAATGCTTACTTCTTTGGCCATTGCCTGTGCAGCGCTCATGGCCAATACCAGGGCGGTGCCCACCCCCAGAAAACGTCGCACTGTCTTCAAAGTCGCCATCAAAGCATCCCCTCGTCAGGTCTCGGAGATTGCATCATGGTCCTGCAACAACGCGCGACCTGCTCCAGCTGCGACCTGTACCGATTGCTTTGCGACAGCACTGTGCCATTAGCGGCATCGGCCTACGCGGTTCTGCGCGATCCTTGCATGCCAAATGATTGGCGCCGGGCTACTATCTAACGCTTTGCGCTGACGATGGACCGCCTGATGCCCACCCCTGCCCGCTTGCTGATGCCGTTTTACCTGCTCGCCTGCCTGCTTGCCCTGCTCGGCCTCGGCGCGCTCTGGTACGGGCTCGGCAAGCCGATACAGCTGCCCGACGCGGCCAGCCCGACGCACAAGCTGCAGTGCGCCTCGTACACCCCGTTCGACAAGGACCAGTCGCCGTTCGACCAGCCGTTCCGCCTGCGCCCGGCACGCATGGACGCCGACCTGGCGCTGCTGGCCGAGCGATTCCAGTGCATCCGTACCTATTCCATGACCGGCCTGGAGGCAATCCCGGCGCTGGCGCGCAAGCATGGGCTGAAAGTGATGCTCGGGGCCTGGGTCAATGCCAACCCGGTCGACACCGACAAGGAAGTGGACTTGCTGATCGCTGCCGCCAATGCCAACCCGGACGTGGTCAGCGCGGTGATCGTCGGCAACGAGGCGCTGCTGCGCAAGGAAGTCACCGGCGAGCGCCTGGCCGGGTTGATCAACAAGGTGAAAAGCCAGGTGAAGGTGCCGGTCACCTATGCCGACGTGTGGGAGTTCTGGCTGCAGCACCCGCAGGTAGCGCCCGCGGTGGACTTCCTGACCATCCACCTGCTGCCCTATTGGGAGGATGAGCCACGCGGCATCGACGATGCCCTGGCGCATGTCGCCGATGTGCGCCGGGTGTTCGGCACGCGCTTTGCGCCCAAGGATATCCTCATCGGCGAGACCGGCTGGCCCAGCGAAGGCCGCCAGCGCGAGACCGCCGTGCCCAGCCGCGCCAACGAGGCGCGCTTCATCCGCGGCTTTGTCGCCATGGCCGAGGCCAATGGTTGGCACTACAACCTGATCGAGGCTTTCGACCAGCCCTGGAAGCGTGCCAGCGAAGGCGCCGTGGGTGGTTACTGGGGGCTGTACGATGCAGACAGGCAGGACAAAGGCGTACTCGAAGGGCCGGTGAGCAACCTGCACCACTGGCCACAGTGGTGGCTGGCCAGCGCGGTGCTTATGGCCGCCATGCTGCTGTTCGCCGGGCGCCCGGCCAGCACGCGTGCCGCCCTGCTGTTGCCGCTGCTGGCGGCATTGGGCGCGGGCTGCCTGGGGTTGTGGGGCGAGCTGATGCGGACCCACGCGCGATTTGCCGGGGAATGGCTGTGGGCAGCCGTGCTGGCAGGGCTGAACCTGCTGGTGCTGGCCCATGCCGTGCTGGCACTGGTGCGCCGGGCAGGTTGGCGTGAGAGGTTGTTTGCCTGGTTCGAGGCGCGTGCGGGGTGGCTGTTGCTGGCTGCCGGCTTTGCGGCGGCGGTGAGCATGCTGGCGATGGTCTTCGACCCGCGTTATCGCAGCTTCCCCACGCCGGCACTGGTGCTGCCGGCGGTGGTTTACCTGCTGCGGCCGGTGGCGGCAGCGCGGGCTGAGGTGGCGTTGCTGGCCTTTATCGTTGGCGCGGGGGTGATGCCACAGCTGTATCGGGAAGGGCTGGAGAGTCAGCAGGCATGGGGTTGGGCGGTGGTCAGTGTGCTGATGACGGCGGCGTTGTGGCGCAGCTTGCAGGTGCGCAAGGCTTGAAACACAGGTGCGCCCATCGCCGGCAAGCCGGCTCCCACAGGGCCGGCGGCGTCTTTCAAAGAACCGCTATGCCTTGGGGGCCGGCTGCGGGCTCCCACAGGGCCGGCGGCGCCCATGCCTGTGGGAGCCGGCTTGCCGGCGAATGGGCTGCGCAGCAGCCCCTGTCAACCACGACGCGCTTGCCGCACCAGCCGCAACCCCGCCAGCACCAGCGCAAATACGGCCATGCTGGCGGTATACAGCACCAGCGCCGGCACCCCGAACACCAGGGCGAACACCGCCAGCCACCAACCACCCCGGCCAGGCACCAGCTGCGCCAGCAACGCCAGCCCCAGCCCGGCCCAGCCCATCACCTGAAAGTGAATACCCAGGCCCAGTAGCGAGCGCGCCTGGCATTGCCAGTACTCGCCCGGCGCCGTGCACAGGCCAACCCACTGCGCATCCTCCATCAACCCGTAGCGCACGCCATAACTGGCAAGCAGCCACAAGGCGAGGAACAGCAGCAGCAAAACGGCTGGCAACGAACGAGACATCCAGTTCTCCAATAGCGGTAATCGAAAGCGTCCATGATCGCCCAAGGCCGGTTGTAAGGCAAAATCGCAACCCTGCAGCTATGTTGCAGATAACAAGCACACCAAAGGCCACTGCACTTGGCAACTTTGCCGAGGCTCTTGTGGTCCTAGGCTGCATAACGCACTACCTTGCTCGCGTTCTTTCTGGGGGATTACATGCTTCGATCTTGGCGCCTAGCCGCCCTACTTGGCGGCCTGCTAATGGCTGCGGCCGCTTCGGCGCGGGACATCGACGCCGCGACCTACGGCTTCCCCTTGACCAACCCGTTCGAGGCGACCATCGCCACCACGCCGCCCGACCAGCGCCCGACGCTGCCCAGCGATGACGAGATCGACCAGAGCGATTACAGCCTGAACCTGCGCCCGGAACGTGAGTTCACCCTGCCCGACAACTTCTGGGCGGTTAAAAAGCTCAAGTACCGCCTGGCCCGCCAGAACCACGAGGCGCCGCTGATCTTCATCATCGCCGGCACCGGTGCGCCGTACTCGAGCACCATCAACGAATACCTCAAGAAGCTGTTCTACCAGGCCGGCTTCCACGTGGTTCAACTGTCGTCGCCAACCAGCTACGACTTCATGAGCGCCGCCTCGCGCTTCGCCACCCCGGGCATCAGCACGGAAGATGCCGAAGACATGTACCGGGTGATGCAAGGGGTACGCGCCCAGCACCCGCGCCTGCCGATCAGCGAGTTCTACCTCACCGGCTACAGCCTGGGCGCGCTGGACGCAGCGTTTGTCAGCCACCTGGACGAAACCCGCCGCAGCTTCAACTTCAAGCGCGTGCTGCTGCTCAACCCGCCGGTCAACCTGTACACCTCGATCAACAACCTGGACAAGCTGGTGCAGACCCAGGTCAAGGGCATCGACCGCAGCACCACGTTTTATGAGCTGATGCTGGAAAAACTCACCCGTTACTTCCAGGACAAGGGCTACATCGACCTCAACGACGCCCTGCTGTACGACTTCCAGCAGTCGCGCCAGCACCTGTCCAACGAACAGATGGCCATGCTGATCGGTACCTCGTTCCGCTTCTCGGCGGCCGACATCGCCTTCACCTCCGACCTGATCAACCGCCGTGGCCTGATCATTCCGCCGAAATTCCCGATCACCGAAGGCAGCAGCCTCACCCCGTTCTTCAAGCGCGCCCTGCAGTGCGACTTCGACTGCTACCTGACCGAGCAGGTGATACCGATGTGGCGGGCCCGCACCGACGGCAACAGCATCCTGCAACTGGTCAACCAGGTCAGCCTGTACGCACTGGAGGATTACCTGCGCGACAGCCCGAAAATCCAGGTCATGCACAACGCCGACGACGTCATCCTCGGCCCGGGCGATATCGGCTTCCTGCGCAAGGTGTTCGGTGACCGGCTGACCCTTTACCCCCATGGCGGCCATTGCGGCAACCTCAATTACCGCGTCAACAGCGACGCCATGCTGGAGTTCTTCCGTGGCTAACAAATTCCTCCTCGCCACCGCGCTGCTCGTCGCCGCCGGCAATGCCCTGGCCGCGGAAACCGCGCCACGCACCAGTGTGATCGAGGCCGACCCGCAGGTCACCGCCCAGCCGCTGGCCCCCGAAGCGGACGGCTTCATCGACCCACTGCGCGAACTGAAATTCAACCCTGGCCTGGACCAGCGCGAGTTCGAGCGCTCCACCCTGGGCGCGCTGAATATCTACGACCCGCTGGAGTCGCTGAACCGGCGTATCTACCACTTCAACTACCGGCTGGACCAATGGGTGCTGCTGCCGCTGGTCGATGGCTACCAGTACGTCACGCCCAGGTTCCTGCGCACCGGGGTGAGCAATTTCTTCAACAACCTGGGCGATGTGCCGAACCTGTTCAACAGCGTGCTGCAGCTCAAGGCCAAACGCTCGGCGGAGATCACCGCGCGGCTGATGTTCAATACCATCATCGGCGTGGGTGGGCTGTGGGACCCGGCCACCAGCATGGGCCTGCCGCGCCAGAGCGAGGACTTTGGCCAGACGCTGGGCTTCTATGGCGTGCCTGAGGGGCCTTACATCATGCTGCCGGTGCTGGGGCCATCGAACCTGCGCGACACCACCGGGGTGGTGGTGGATTACGCCGGCGAACAGGCGGTCAACTTCCTCAACGTGGCGCAGGCCAGCACCGATCATCCCGAGATCTTCCTGCTGCGCGCGGTGGACAAGCGCTACACCACCAAATTCCGCTACGGCCAACTCAACTCGCCGTTCGAGTACGAGAAGGTGCGCTATGTGTACACCCAGGCGCGCAAGTTGCAGATAGCCGAATAACGCGCCGCCTGTGTAGGAGCGCCCCTGCCGGGGCGCTCCTACAGCCCCAGAAACCGCTCCAGCTCCCGCCGCTTGGCCAAGGCATCGCGCCGCCCCAGCTCGATCAGCTCACTGCAATAGCTGGCCTCGAACAGCAAATAGCTCAACACCCCTGCCCCGCTGGTCCGGGTCGCCCCCGGCCCGCGCAGGAACAGCCGCAGCGCTGCCGGCAGCTCACGCCGATGCCGCGCGGCAATCTCGTCCAGCGGCTGGCTGGGCGCCACCACCAGTACATCGATCGGCGCCAGGCCCAGGCGGCGTGCATCCAGGTGGGCCGGCAGCAGGTGGCTCAAGTGGTTGAGGCGCTGCAACAGCTCGATATCGTCCTCCAGGCTGTCGATGAAGGTGCTGTTGAGCATGTGCCCACCAATCTGCGCCAGGCTCGGCTGCTGGCCACTGAACACTCGCTGGGTGGGCAACGGTGGCGCTGGCCGCTGCGGGTTGCCGCTGACCCCCACCACCAGCACACGGCTGGCCCCCAGGTGCAAGGCTGGGCTGATCGGCGCCGACTGGCGTACCGCGCCGTCGCCGTAGTACTCGTCACCCAGCCGGACCGGGGCGAACAACAACGGAATCGCTGCACTGGCCAGCAGGTGATCGACGGTCAAGGGTGTGGGCACGCCGATGCGCCGGTGCCGCAGCCAGGCGTCGATGGTGCCGCGGCCTTGGTAGAAGGTCACGGCCTGGCCCGACTCGTAACCGAACGCGGTCACCGCCACCGCGCGCAGGTGCTCGGCGGCCAGCGCTTGGTGGATACCGTTCAGGTCGAGGTGGGATTGCAGTAACCGGCGCAACGGGCTGCTGTCGAGCAAGGCGACCGGCGCATGGCTGCCCAGGCCCAGCAGGCTGTGGCCGACAAAACGACTGGCCTGGCGGACGACCCCTGGCCAGTCGCTGCGGATCACCAGGTGGCTGCGAAAGTTTTGCCAGAACCGGGTGAGCGCCTGCACGGCTTCATTGAAGTGGGTGGCGCCGCTGGCCAGGGCCACGGCGTTGATGGCCCCGGCCGAGGTGCCGACGATCACCGGGAAGGGGTTGGGCGCGGCGGGTGGCAGCAGCTCGGCGATGCCGGCCAGCACGCCGACCTGATAGGCGGCGCGGGCGCCGCCACCAGAGAGGATCAGGCCGGTGGTTGGGGGTGGGGCCATGGAGTGCTCCCAGGGTTATCGGCTGTCAGGGCCCGCGAGAGGCCGGCCCTGCCAGCACACATTTCAGCGCTTTTTCTTGTCGTACAGCCGCGGCGCACCCTCGGGCCGCGACTTGAAGCGCCGGTGCGCCCACAGGTATTGCTCGGGGCACTCGCGCAACACGCTTTCGATCCATTGGTTGATGCGCAGGCAATCGGCCTCTTCACTTTCACCGGGGAAATTCTCCAGCGGCGGATGGATCACCAGACGATAGCCGCTGCCATCCTCAAGGCGCTTCTGCGTGAACGGAATGACCTGCGCCTTGCCCAGCCGGGCAAACTTGGTGGTGGCGGTGACCGTCGCCGCCGGGATACCGAACAACGGCACGAACAGGCTCTGCTTGGCGCCGTAGTCCTGGTCTGGTGCATACCAGATCGCCCGGCCCGAGCGCAGCAGCTTGAGCATGCCGCGCACGTCTTCACGCTCTACCGCCAGCGAATCGAGGTTGTGCCGCTCGCGGCCGCTGCGCTGGATGAAATCGAACAGCGGGTTACCGTGCTCGCGGTACATGCCGTCGATGGTGTGCTCCTGGCCGAGCAGCGCGGCGCCGATCTCCAGGGTGGTGAAGTGCACGGCCATCAGGATCGCGCCCTGCCCCGCCTGCTGGGCGGCTTGCAGGTGCTCGAGACCTTCGATGTGCGCCAGGCGCGCCAGCCTGGCCTTGGGCCACCACCAGCTCATGGCCATTTCGAAGAAGGCGATGCCGGTGGAGGCGAAGTTCGCCTTCAACAACCGGCGCCGTTCGTCGACGGACAGTCCCGGGAAGCACAGCTCCAGGTTGCGCGCGGCAATGCGTCGACGCTCACCCGCCAGCCGATACATCAGCGCGCCCAGGGCGCCACCGAGCTTCAGCAGGGCACGGTACGGCAGCTGCACCACCAGCCACAGCAGGCCCAGGCCAAGCCACAAGCCCCAGAACCTGGGGTGGAGGAAATAGGGACGAAAACGCGGGCGTTCCATTGAAGCTTCCGGTAAGTCAAAGGCCGAGCATTCTACATCGGATCGGCGCCGGTTGCGGCCAACCGGTCTTATCGTTATAAGTCAGGGCACTTTTTTCGCAACAAGCCGTCTATGCAGACCATGAGCCCAAACCACACACCCGACACCGCCTCCGTGTTCCAGCTCAAGGGCAGCATGCTCGCCATCACTGTGCTGGAGCTGGGGCGCAACGACCTTGAAGCCCTCGACCGCCAGCTGGCGGCAAAAGTGGCCCAAGCCCCCAATTTCTTCAGCAACACGCCGTTGGTGCTGGCGCTGGACAAGCTGCCGGCCGGCGAAGGGGCGATCGACCTGCCCGGGCTGATGCGCATCTGCCGCCACCATGGCCTGCGGACGCTGGCCATTCGCGCCAACCGCATCGAGGACATCGCGGCGGCGATCGCCATCGACTTGCCGGTGTTGCCGCCCTCCGGCGCCCGCGAGCGGCCACTGGAACCCGAGCCCGAGGTGAAGAAACCCGAGCCGGCCCCGGTGCCAGCGCCGGCCCCGGAGCCGGAAATCCGTCCCACCCGCATCATCACCTCACCCGTGCGGGGTGGCCAGCAGGTCTACGCCCAGGGTGGCGATCTGGTGGTCACCGCGGCGGTCAGCCCGGGTGCGGAACTTCTTGCCGATGGCAACATCCATGTGTACGGCCCCATGCGCGGCCGCGCCCTGGCCGGTATCAAAGGCAATACCAAGGCCCGTATCTTCTGCCAGCAGATGACCGCCGAAATGGTCTCCATCGCTGGGCAGTACAAGGTCTGCGAAGACCTGCGCCGCGACCCGCTGTGGGGTGCCGGCGTGCAAGTCAGCCTGTCCGGTGATGTGTTGAACATCACCCGTCTTTAACGGATACTTGCCGTCATTTTTAGAGCAACTTTTTTACCTGTTGCCGTTTTTGCATTTTGCTGGGACACGTGTCCCGACTTATTTAGGGGTGAAACACCTTGGCCAAGATTCTCGTCGTTACTTCCGGCAAGGGGGGTGTGGGCAAGACCACCACCAGCGCCGCCATCGGCACCGGCCTCGCGCTGCGTGGCCACAAGACGGTCATCGTCGACTTCGACGTGGGCCTGCGTAACCTCGACCTGATCATGGGCTGCGAACGCCGCGTGGTGTACGACTTCGTCAACGTGGTCAACGGCGAAGCCAACCTGCAGCAGGCCCTGATCAAGGACAAGCGCCTCGAGAACCTGTACGTGCTGGCCGCCAGCCAGACCCGCGACAAGGACGCGCTGACCAAGGAAGGCGTCGAGAAGGTACTGATGGAGCTCAAGGAGCAGTTCGAGTTCGTCGTCTGCGACTCGCCTGCCGGTATCGAAAAAGGTGCGCACCTGGCGATGTACTTCGCTGACGAGGCCATCGTCGTGACCAACCCGGAAGTCTCCTCGGTACGTGACTCCGACCGCATGATCGGCCTGCTGTCGAGCAAGTCGCGCCGGGCAGAGCAAGGCGATGATCCGATCAAGGAACACCTGCTGATCACCCGCTACCACCCGGAGCGCGTCGAGAAAGGCGAAATGCTGGGCGTCGAAGACGTCAAGGAAATCCTCTCGGTCGAACTGCTGGGCGTCATCCCGGAATCTCAAGCGGTACTGAAGGCATCCAACCAGGGCATCCCGGTTATCCTCGACGACCAGAGCGATGCAGGCCAGGCCTACAGCGACACCGTCGACCGGCTGCTGGGCAAGCCAAAACCACTGCGGTTCATCGAAGTGCCGAAGCAAGGATTCTTCGCGCGCCTGTTTGGAGGCAAATAAACCATGAACCTTTTTGACTTCTTTCGTGGCAGACAGAAACAGAGCAGCGCGTCGGTAGCGAAAGAGCGTCTACAGATCATCGTGGCGCACGAGCGCGGCCAGCGCAGCGAACCGGACTACCTGCCGGCCCTGCAGAAAGAGCTGCTCGAGGTGATCCGCAAGTATGTGAACATCGGCAGCGATGATGTGCATATCGAGCTGGAAAACCAGGGCAGTTGCTCGATTCTTGAGCTGAACATCACCTTGCCTGATCGCTGATTCAGCGACCTGGGTTGATTATTGGGGCTGCTTCGCAGCCCATCGCCGGCAAGCCAGCTCCTACAGAGTCCGCGCTCTACCTGTAGGAGCTGGCTTGCCGGCGATGGGCCGCAAAGCGGCCCCAATGGTTAATTTGACCGAGAACCTGCAATGCCGCTGTCGAACGTCCAGATCCTCCATGAAGATGCCGCCATCCTGGTGGTCAACAAGCCGACCCTGCTGCTGTCGGTACCCGGCCGTGCCGACGACAACAAGGACTGCCTGATCACCCGCCTGCAGGAAAACGGCTACCCCGATGCGTTGATCGTCCACCGCCTGGATTGGGAAACCTCAGGCATCATCCTGCTGGCCCGCGACGCCGACAGCCACCGCGAGCTGTCACGCCAGTTTCATGACCGCGAGACCGAAAAGGCCTACACCGCACTGTGCTGGGGCCAACCGGCGCTGGACAGCGGCAGCATCGACCTGCCGCTGCGCTACGACCCGCCGACCAAGCCGCGGCATGTGGTGGACCATGAGCAAGGCAAACATGCCCTGACCTTCTGGCGCATCATCGAACGTTGCGGCGATTACTGCCGGGTCGAGCTGACCCCGATCACCGGGCGTTCGCACCAGCTGCGCGTGCACATGCTGTCGATCGGCCACCCGCTGCTGGGCGACCGGTTGTACGCCAACCCTGAAGCCTTGGCGGCGCATGAACGGCTGTGCCTGCATGCGGCAATGCTCGGTTTCACCCACCCGGTGAGCGGCGAAAGGTTGAAGTTCGAGTGCCCGGCGCCCTTCTGAAGGGCCCGACACAATTTGTGATCTATCTGCGCTAAACTCGCGCCACTGCTGTCTGGAGTGAGTTATGCGCGAAGCACTGAATACCGGCCTGATCGATTTCCTCAAGGCCTCCCCCACGCCCTTCCACGCCACCGCCAGCCTGGCCCAGCGCCTCGAGGCTGCCGGTTACCAGCGCCTGGACGAGCGTGACAGCTGGGCCACGGTGCCCGGCGGCCGCTACTACGTCACCCGCAACGATTCGTCCATCATCGCCATCAAGCTGGGCAAGCAGGCACCGCTGCTGAGCGGTATCCGCATGGTCGGCGCGCACACCGACAGCCCGTGCCTGCGGGTCAAGCCGCAGCCCGAGCTGCAGCGCCAGGGCTTCCTGCAACTGGGCGTGGAAGTGTACGGCGGTGCCCTGCTGGCGCCGTGGTTCGACCGCGACCTGTCGCTGGCTGGGCGGGTCACCTTCCGCCGTGATGGCAAGGTCGAAAGCCAGCTGATCGACTTCAAGCTGCCGATCGCGATCATCCCCAACCTGGCCATCCACCTCAACCGCACCGCCAACGAAGGCTGGATGATCAACCCGCAGACCGAACTGCCGCCGATCCTGGCCCAGGTCGCGGGCGACGAGCGCATCGACTTCCGCGCCCTGCTCACCGAACAGCTGGCCCGCGAACACCAGCTGAACGCCGACGTGGTGCTGGATTACGAACTGAGCTTCTACGACACCCAGGATGCCGCCCAGATCGGCCTGCACGGCGACTTCATCGCCGGGGCCCGGCTGGACAACCTGCTGTCGTGCTATGCCGGCCTGCAAGCGCTGCTGGCCGCCGACAGTGACGAAACCTGCGTGCTGGTGTGCAACGACCACGAAGAGGTCGGCAGTTGCTCGGCCTGCGGCGCCGACGGCCCGATGCTGGAACAGACGCTGCAGCGGCTGCTGCCAGACGGTGACGCCTTTGTGCGCACCATCCAGCGCTCGCTGATGGTATCGGCCGACAACGCCCACGGCGTGCACCCGAACTACGCCGACAAGCACGACGGCAACCACGGGCCCAAGCTCAACGCCGGCCCGGTGATCAAGGTCAACAACAACCAGCGCTACGCCACCAACAGCGAAACCGCCGGGTTCTTCCGCCACCTGTGCATGGCCGAAGAAGTGCCGGTGCAGAGCTTCGTGGTGCGCAGCGACATGGGCTGCGGCTCGACCATCGGCCCGATCACCGCCAGCAACCTGGGCGTGCGCACGGTCGACATCGGCCTGCCGACCTTTGCCATGCACTCGATCCGTGAGCTGTGCGGCAGCCATGACCTGGCGCACCTGGTGAAGGTACTCACCGCGTTCTATCGTTGCCGCGAATTGCCTTGAGCCTGCAGTTGTAAGCACTGGCCTCTTCGCGGGACGAGCCCGCTCCCACAAGCAGCGGTGAACCTGTGGGAGCGGGCTTGTCCCGCGAAGAGGCCGGCACAGGCACTGCAACTGCCCAGGATCAATCCCGCTTCGCTTGCCACGGGCTATGCTTAGTACATGGCCCCAACGCAAAAGGATTGCAGTCCATGTCCCCCTTCCTGTCCCTGTTCGTGCCGGTGTTCCTGTTCCTGATGCTGCTGACCATCGGCTTCAGCCTGCGCGAGCGCAACATTGGCGTGCTGATGATGTGGATCGGCACCCTGGGTATCTTCGGCCTCACTTGCTGGAAGATCCTGGAGAAACTGCCCACATAAACCTCTACACTCGGGCAATCGTTTGACCTGAGGTAGATTTCCCGGTGCCAACCCTTCTGCGTTGCCTTGCCCTGCTGTTGTTTCTGTTCATCGCCCCGGTCCAGGCGGCGGGCCTGCCGAGCCTGCTGGGCTCCAGTGCGCCCGCCCAGCCCGAGGCCACCGAGCCGCTGGGCAAGTCGCTGGACGAGGTGATCAAGAACCTGGAAAACGACCAGCAACGGGCCAAGCTGCTGGCCGACCTGAAAAAACTTCGCGACGCCACCAAGCAATCGCAACCGACCGCTGAACAGGGCGTGCTGGGCCTGATCGGCGGCGCGCTGCATGACTTCGAAAAACAATTCAGTGGCGACGCCAGCCCGTTCAACCGCTGGGCGCTGGAGTTCGAGCAGGCCCAGGCCGAATTGGTCGAGCTGGTGGTCCCGGTGCACCAATGGCCGGCGATCCTGTTTGGCTTTGCCGCGATCATCGCCGTGTGGAGCCTGCTGGCCTATGCCTTCAACTGGATCGGCCACCGCGTTCGGGTGCGCTTCGGCCTGACCGAGGAGCTGCCCCAGCACCCGCGTACCTGGGACCTGGTGCGCTTCGCCCTGCGCAAGCTCGGGCCGTGGCTGGTGGCGCTGGTGTTCACGGTGTACCTGAGCTTTGCCCTGCCCTCTTCGCTGGGCAAGTCGATGGCCATGGTGCTGGCCTACGCGCTGGTGGTGGGCACCTGCTTCTCGGCCATCTGCGTGATCGCCTTCTCGCTGCTCGACGGCCCGCACCGCCACCGTGCCCTGCACATCCTGCGCCACCAGGCTTTCCGCCCGCTGTGGCTGATCGGCAGCTTCGCCGCGTTTGGCGAGGCGATGAGTGACCCGCGCATGACCGTCGCCCTCGGCACGCACCTGGCACACGCGCTGGCCACCCTGGCCAATGTCATCGCCGCCCTGTGCACTGGGTTGTTCGTGCTGCGCTTTCGCCGCCCGATCGCCCACCTTATTCGCAACCAGCCGCTGTCCCGGCGCCTGACCCGGCGCACGCTCAGCGACACCATCGAGATTCTCGGCAGCTTCTGGTTCGTCCCGGCGATGATCCTGGTGGCGATCTCGCTGTTCGCCACCTTCGTTTCGGCCGGCGACACCAGCACCGCCCTGCGCCAGTCGCTGATGTGCACGGTGCTGGTGGTGGTGTGCATGGTGCTCAACGGCCTGGTGCGCCGCCACGCCGCCAACCCCAAACGCGCCAACAAGCGCCAGGCGGTGTACACCGAACGCCTGCGCAACTTCGGTTATGTGCTGGTGCACCTGTTCATCTGGCTGGTGTTCATCGAGCTGGGCTTGCGCGTCTGGGGCCAGTCGATGATCAGCTTTGCCGAGGGTGATGGCCATGAAGTCAGCCTGCGCCTGCTGGGCCTGGCTGGCACGCTGATTGTCGCCTGGCTGGTATGGATTCTCGCCGACACCGCCGTGCACCACGCGCTGGTGCGTTCGCGCCGCGGCCTGGCCAACGCCCGTGCGCAAACCATGATGCCGTTGATCCGCAACGTGATGTTCGTGGTGATTTTCATCATTGCGGTGATCGTCGCCCTGGCCAACATGGGCATGAACGTGACGCCGCTGCTGGCCGGTGCCGGTGTGATCGGCCTGGCGATCGGTTTTGGCGCGCAGTCGCTGGTAGCCGACCTGATCACCGGTCTGTTCATCATCATCGAGGACTCGCTGGCCATCGACGACTACGTCGACGTTGGCGGCCACCTGGGCACGGTCGAGGGCCTGACCATCCGTACCGTGCGCCTGCGCGACATCGACGGCATCGTGCATACCATCCCGTTCAGCGAAATCAAGAGCATCAAGAACTACTCGCGCGAGTTCGGCTACGCGATCTTCCGCGTGGCCATCCCGCACAGCATGAATATCGACCAGGCCATCACGTTGATCCGTGAAGTGGGGCAGAAGCTGCGCAACGACCCGCTGATGCGCCGCAATATCTGGTCGCCGCTGGAACTGCAGGGGGTCGAGAGTTTCGAGTCGGGCTCGGCGATCTTGCGGGCACGCTTCAAGACCGCGCCGATCAAGCAGTGGGAAGTGTCGCGGGCGTTCAACCTGGCACTGAAGCGGCAGCTGGATGAAGCGGGGTTGGACCTGGCGACGCCGCGGTTGTCGGTGCAGGTGGTGACCGCGGGCGGTGGCGGCATGGCAGAGGCCGGTGCCTCCAGTTAAGGCCTCATCGCCGGCAAGCCGGCTCCCACAAGCACCCCACTGCTCTCAAAGGCAGCGCTGTACGGAGCCGGCTTGCCGGCGAGTGGGCTGCAAAGCCCTACCCGGCATGGGCACGGATGCGGATCGCATCATGCCGCCAATACTCAAGGTCACAGTCGATCAGATGCCCATGCTGGTCACTGTTGACCCGGGTGATGTGCAGCCCTGGGCTGCCCGTGGTCACCCGCAGTGCCGCCGCCGCGTCCACCGGTAACGCCGTGGGCAAGATCTCGAAGCACACCTGCCCATAGCGAATGCCGTACACACGTGCATAAATCTCGGTCAGCGACTGCGCCAGGTCCTGTTCGAGAATCGCCGGGAAATGCTGCGGGTTGAGGTAATGCTCGGCATACAGCACCGCCCGCCCATCGATGCGCCGCAACCTGCAGATCTGCACCACGCTGGACAGCGCCGGCAGGCGCAAACGCGCGCAGATCGCCGCCGATGCCGGCTGCAGGCGCGCCGAGAGCAACTCGGTGGCTGCTTCCCGCCCCTGGTCCCGCACCATCGCATGAAAGTGGCTCCGCTCGATCAGGTCGTAGGTCAGCCGTTGCGGCGCGACGAACCACCCGCGCCGCTCCTCACGGTAGATCAGCCCCTGGGCTTCCAGCTGCGCCAGCGCCTCACGCAGGGTGATGCGCGTGGTGTCGAACACGTCGCTGAGCTTGCGTTCGGCCGGCAGCTTGCCGCCCGGCGCCAACAGGCCGTGCTCGATCTGCTCCTGCAACGCATGGCAGATGGCTGTTACCGCACGCGGTGGCATCGACTGCATCAAGGGTTACCTATCTGGACTAGTCCAGCCCCAGAACAGGGCACTTGGAGAATAGTGCAAGCCTAGGCAGGGCTGATGAACATCCTGTGACAAAGGCGCTGAGCGGCCTCCTCAGGATGACTGCCAGATTCGCGCCAACCCTGATGAATCGGGCCTTGCGATCTGGGCTACGCTGTATTTCCAGGAACCTCCAGCAGCCGGTTCAGGCCCTCTCCTACATCAAACTGTCATGCAACCGGCCTACCTTGGCGCAAGGTTTGCTGACCTAGACCAAAGGTTCCCAAGCAAAGGCTTCACTCATAACAACGATCGCGTAAGGCACCCACCCAAGGAGCTTCGGATGAAAAAGTTGTTCATGGCGTCACTGCTCGGCTCGGCCATCACCCTGTGTACTTCGGCCATGGCTGCCGGCACCGACCTCAAGGCCCTGGAAGACGCCGCCCGCAAGGAAGGCACCGTCAACAGCGTGGGCATGCCCGATGCCTGGGCCAACTGGAAAGGCACCTGGGATGACCTGGCCAGCAAGTACGGCCTCAAGCACAGCGACACCGACATGAGCTCGGCCCAGGAAATCGCCAAGTTCGAGGCCGAGAAGGACAACGCCAGCGCCGATATCGGTGACGTGGGTGCAGCCTTCGGCCCGATAGCCGTGGCCAAGGGTGTTAGCCAGCCGTACAAGCCGAGCACCTGGGACCAGGTACCGGAATGGGCCAAGGACAAGGACGGGCACTGGGCGCTGGCCTATACCGGCACCATCGCCTTCATCATCAACAAGGACCTGGTGAAGGAAGAGGAACGCCCTAAAACCTGGCACGACCTGGAAAAAGGCAAGTACAAGGTCGCCATCGGTGACGTCGGCACCGCCGCCCAGGCTGCCAACGGCGTACTGGCCGCGGCCATCGCCTACAAAGGTGACGAGAGCAACGTCGCGCCGGGCCTGCAGCTGTTCACCAAGCTGGCCCAGCAAAAACGCCTGTCGCTGGCCAACCCGACCATCCAGACCCTGGAAAAAGGTGAAGTGGAAGTCGGCGTGGTGTGGGACTTCAATGGCCTGAGCTACCGTGATCAGATCGACCCCAAGCGCTTCGAAGTGCTGATCCCCTCGGACGGGTCGATCACCTCGGGCTACACCACCATCATCAACAAGTACGCCAAGCACCCGAACGCGGCCAAGCTGGCACGTGAATACATCTTCAGCGACGCCGGGCAGATCAACCTCGCCAAGGGGCATGCCCGGCCGATCCGCGCCGAGCACCTGAAACTGCCGGCCGACGTGCAGGCCAAGCTGCTGCCCAACGAGCAGTACGGTGCTGCGCAGCCGATCAAGAATGCCGAAGTGTGGGAAGCGACCTCGAAGAAGCTGCCGCAGATGTGGCAGGAGCAAGTGATCATCGAGATGGAGTAAGGGGCTAGTTTTCTAGCGCCTGAACCGGCCTCTTCGCCGGCGAGCCGGCTCCCACCGGGCAGCACAGTTTTCAGCCCTGTGGTGTACCTGTGGGAGCCGGCTTGCCGGCGATGAAGGCAACGCGGTTATTGACTGGAGCCACCATGCAACACAACGTCATCCTGGTCCTGCTCGACGGCCTCAACCACCAGGTCGCCCACCACGCCATGGGCCACCTGCACGCCTATGTCGAAGCCGACCGCGCCGCGCTGTACCGCGTGGAATGCGAGCTGCCGTCGCTGTCGCGGCCGCTGTACGAGTGCATCCTCACCGGCGTGCCACCGATCGACAGCGGCATCGTGCACAACAACGTCAACCGCCTGTCCAACCAGCGCAGCGTGTTCCACTATGCCCGCGAGGCCAACCTGGGCACCGCCGCCGCGGCCTATCACTGGATGAGCGAACTGTACAACCGCTCCCCCTTCGACCCGCAACGCGACCGCCATACCCACGCGCCCAAGCTGCCGATCCAGCATGGCCTGTTCTATTGGGACGACCGTTACCCCGATTCACACCTGCTGGCCGACGCCGAATACCTGCGCCGCCGCCATGCACCGAATTTCCTGCTGGTGCACCCGATGAGCATCGATGACACCGGCCACCGCCACGGCCTGGACAGCAGCCAGTACCGCAACGCTGCGCGCAGCGCCGACATCCTGCTGGCCGACTACCTGCCGCGCTGGCTCGAAGAGGGTTACCAGATACTGGTCACCGCCGACCACGGCATGAACAATGACCGCTCGCACAATGGCCTGCTGGCCGAGGAGCGCGAGGTGCCGCTGTTCGTGTTCGGCGACGCCTTCAGCCTGGACCCTGCCGCCAAGCCACTACAGACCGAACTGTGCGGTACCATCTGCGAATTGCTCGGCGTGCCCCACGACAAGACCGTCTGCCGGGAGCTGCTCAAGTGACCACCACCCACAGCCGCAGCGCCCGTGGCCGCTATCTGGCCCTGCTCTGCCTGCTGCCGTTCGCCGTGTTCTTCGTCATCTTCCAGATTGCACCGCTGGCCTGGGTGGCGATCAACAGCGTGCAATCGGAAGCCGGCTGGGGCATCGAAAACTTCAGCAAGGTGTTTGCCTCGAAGTTCTACCTGCAGGCGCTGCAGCGCAGCCTGGAGATCAGTTTCTGGTCGAGCCTGTTCGGCATCGTCATCGCCACCCTCGGCGCCTATTCGCTGCGCCAGGTGGATTCGCGCCTGCGCGACTTCGTCAGCGCCTTTGCCAACATGACCAGCAACTTCGCCGGCGTGCCGCTGGCCTTTGCCTTCATCATTCTGCTGGGTTTCAACGGCGCACTGACCCTGCTGCTCAAGCAGGCCGGCCTGCTGGAGGACTTCAGCATCTACTCCAAAAGCGGCCTAATCCTGGTGTATACCTACTTCCAGATCCCACTCGGCGTGCTGCTGCTATACCCGGCCTTCGACGCCCTGCGCGAGGACTGGCGCGAGTCGGCCGCGCTGCTCGGCGCCAACCACTGGCAGTTCTGGCGGCACATCGGCCTGCCGGTGCTGGCCCCGGCGCTGCTCGGCACGTTCGTCATTCTGCTGGCCAATGCCCTGGGCGCCTATGCCACGGTGTATGCACTGACCACCGGCAACTTCAACGTGCTGCCGATCCGCATCGCCGGGCTGGTGGCCGGCGACATCAGCCTTGACCCCAACCTGGCCAGCGCCCTGGCCATGGTGCTGGTGGGCCTGATGACCCTGGTCACGGTGGTGCATCAATGGCTGCTCAAGAGGAGCTACCATGCGCGCTGATTCCAACGCTGCCAGCCTGTACCACCGCCTCGTGGTGTACCTGCTGTTCCTGATCCTGCTGCTGCCGCTGGCTGGCACCTTGCTCTATTCGCTGGCCACCAGCTGGTCGGCCAGCCTTCTGCCCAGCGGCCTGACACTGAAGTGGTACCTGGCACTGTGGAGCGAGCCGCGCTTTCTGGCCGCCTTCGGCCAGTCGCTGCTGGTGTGCATGGGCGCCCTGCTGCTGTCGGTGGTGCTGATACTGCCGCTGCTGTTCGTGGTGCACTACCACTTCCCCAAGCTCGACGCGCTGATGAACATCCTCATCCTGCTGCCGTTCGCGGTCCCCCCGGTGGTGTCGTCGGTGGGCCTGCTGCAGCTGTACGGCAGCGGGCCGATGGCCATGGTCGGCACGCCGTGGATCCTGATCGGCTGCTACTTCACCATCGCCCTACCGTTCATGTACCGGGCGATCACCAACAACCTGCAGGCGATCAACCTGCGCGACCTGATGGACGCCGCCCAGCTGCTCGGCGCCAGCACCTGGCAGGCAGCGTTCCTGGTGGTGCTGCCGAACTTGCGCAAGGGCTTGATGGTGGCGCTGCTGCTGTCGTTCTCGTTCCTGTTCGGCGAGTTCGTGTTCGCCAACCTGCTGGTCGGTACCCGCTACGAAACCCTGCAGGTGTACCTGAACAACATGCGCAACAGCAGCGGCCACTTCAACAGCGCACTGGTGATTTCGTACTTCGCCTTCGTGCTGGTGTTGACCTGGGTCGCCAACCGCTTGAACAAGGACAAGACCTGACATGAGCTTCGTCAGCGTACAGAAACTGCATAAGAGCTATGCCGGCACGCAGGTGTTCGAGAACATCGACTGCCAGATCGAACGCGGCGAGTTCGTCACGCTGCTCGGCCCGTCCGGCTGCGGCAAGTCCACGCTGCTGCGCTGCATCGCCGGGCTGACCCCCGTGGACAGTGGGCAGATCCTGCTCGATGGCCAGGACATCGTGCCACTCAGCCCGCAAAAGCGTGGCATCGGCATGGTGTTCCAGAGCTACGCGCTGTTCCCCAACATGACCGTCGAGCAGAACGTCGCGTTCGGCTTGCGCATGCAGAAAGTGAAAGCCGACGAGCGCCAGGCGCGGGTGCGCGAGGCCCTGGAGCTGGTAGAGCTGGGCAGCTTTGCCGGGCGCTACCCGCACCAGCTGTCCGGCGGCCAGTGCCAGCGCGTGGCCCTGGCCCGCTCGCTGGTCACACGCCCCCGCTTGTTGCTGCTGGACGAGCCACTGTCGGCACTGGATGCGCGCATCCGCAAGCACCTGCGCGAGCAGATTCGCGGCATCCAGCGCGAACTGGGGCTGACCACCATCTTCGTCACCCATGACCAGGAAGAAGCGCTGACCCTGTCGGACCGCATCTTCCTGATGAACCAGGGGCGCATCGTCCAGAGCGGCGATGCCGAAACCCTCTACACCGCGCCGGTCGACCTGTTTGCCGCCGGCTTCATTGGCAACTACAACCTGCTCGACCCCGACAGCGCCAGCCGCCTGTTGCAGCGCCCGGTAGCCAGCCGCCTGGCTATCCGCCCGGAATCGATCACCCTGGGCCGCCAAGGCGAACTGGACGGCGAGGTCCGCAGCCACAGCCTGCTGGGCAACGTGATCCGCTACCGGGTGCGGGTGCGCGACGTCGAACTGGTGGTCGATGTGCTCAACCGCTCATCCGCCGACCTGCACGCGGACGGGCAACGGGTATCCTTGTCGATCGACCCCACGGCGCTACGGGAAGTGGCCTAAGGAGATTCAACACATGGCACTGGCAATTTTCGACCTCGACGAAACCCTCATCCACGGGGACTGCGCGTCACTGTGGAGCGAGCAGATGGCGCGGCTGGGCTGGGTCGACGGCAAGGCCTTCCTGCGCCGCGATCATGAGCTGATGGAGGCCTACGGCAAGGGCCACCTGGCGATGGAGGACTACATGGCCTTCAGCCTCGAGCCGATTGCCGGGCGCACGCTGGAAGAAGTCGAGCACTTGGTCGAGCCGTGGGTCGAGGAGGTGATCGAGCCGATCATCTTTGGCGATGCCTGCCGCTGCATTGCCGAGCACCGCAAGCGTGGCGACCGCATCCTGATCATCTCGGCGAGCGGCACGCACCTGGTGGGGCCGATTGCGGCGCGGCTAGGCGTGGATGAATACCTGGCGATCGAACTGGAGGCGGTGAACGGGGTGTATACCGGCAAGACTCATGGGGTGCTGACCTACCGAGAGGGCAAGATCACCCGGTTGCTGGAATGGCTGGATCAGGAGCAGGAGAATCTGGAGGGGGCGAGTTTCTATTCCGATTCGCGTAACGACTTGCCGCTGTTGCTGAAGGTGGACCATCCGCATGTGGTGAACCCGGATGCGGTGTTGCGTGAACACGCCGAGAAGAATGGGTGGCCGATACTGAGCTGGAGCTGAAAAATTTCAGCGGCTGGTCCGGCCTCATCGCCGGCAAGCCGGCTCCCACAGGTTCACCACAGCTTCAAATAGTGTGGAATTCCTGTCGGAGCCGGCTTGCCGGCGATGAGGCCTTCAAGCGTTAAACCAAGCTCGGGTCGATGACCATCACCAGCTTGCCCGACACCTGGTTGCTTTCAAGTGCGGCATACGCCGCCTGGGCGAACGCCACCGGGTAGGTATCCACCAGCTGCGGCGACAAGCGCCCTTCGGCGAACAGCGGCCACACCTGCTGCTGCAACTCGCGCAACAACTCGGCCTTGAACCCGTCGTCGCGGTTGCGCAGCGTGGAACCGGTGATCTCCAGGCGTTTGCCCAGCACCTGCGCCAGGTCCAGCTCGAACTTGCGCCCGCCCATCAAGCCAATGATCACCCAACGCCCGTCACGCGCCAGCAGCTTGAGGTTGAGTTCCCCGTAACTGGCACCGACCGGGTCGAGGATCACGTCGAACGGCCCGAAACCTTCAAGCGCTTCGAGGTTCTCGTTACGCACCACCCCACCGGCAGCCCCCAAAGCCTCGCAATACGCCAGGCGGTCCTGCGAACCAACGCTCACATACACGGGGTTGCCAAACGCCTTGCACAGCTGAATGGCCGCCGAGCCGACGCCACTGGCGCCTGCGTGCACCAGCACCTTTTCGCCCGCTTTCAGGTTGCCCAACTGGAAGATGTTCAACCACGCCGTGGCATACACCTCGGGCAGCGCCGCCGCTTCGTGCAGGCTCAGGCCCTCGGGCACCGGCAGCACATGGCGGGCATCCACCACCACTTCCTCGGCCATCGCCCCGCTGGCCAGCAACGCGCAGACCCGGTCGCCCACGCGCCAGTCGGCGCCTGGCCCCACTTCCTCGATCACCCCGGCGCACTCCAGGCCCATGTAGGGGCTGGCGCCTGGTGGTGGCGGGTACAGCCCCTTCATTTGCAACAGGTCGGCGCGGTTCAGCCCCGCAGCGGCCACTCGAATGCGTACCTGGCCGGCGTCAAGGGCCGGGCGCACCGCCTCAACCCACTCCACATGTCCGTCTTCGCCTTGCAATGCCTTCACAGTGCCTCCATAGTTGAATCATGACTGAGCCTGGGGAACCCTCGCCCCGGGCTTTTTGCAGTATTTGTCCGGCTCCATGGAACCGGCAACGGAAAAGACGGCCTACTATGCGTGATCAATTGCCTCCACGTCGAATCAGCATGAAGCATTTCCTACCTAGCACCGCCCTGGCCCTCATGATCGGCCTCGGCAGCCTCACGCTCGGCGGCAATGCGGCGGCCGCCAACAAGTGGGACAGCCTACAGCCGGACCGTGACGAAATCGTCGCCAGCCTGAATGTGGTGGAGCTGCTCAAGCGCCACCATTACAGCAAGCCGCCACTGGATGACGCCCGCTCGGTGATCATCTATGACAGCTACATCAAGCTCCTCGACCCTGCGCGCAGCTATTTCACTGCGGCCGACGTCGCCGAGTTCGACAAGTGGAAGACGCAGTTCGACGACTTCCTCAAAAGCGGCAACCTCGAGCCCGGCTTCACCATCTACAAACGCTACCTCGATCGCGTCAAACAGCGCCTGGACTTTGCCCTGGCCGAGCTGAACAAGGGCGTCGACAAGATCGATTTCACCACCAAGGAGACCTTGCTGATCGACCGCAAGGATGCCCCGTGGATGAAGAACCAGGCCGAGCTCGACGACCTGTGGCGCAAACGCGTCAAGGACGAAGTGCTGCGCCAGAAGATCGCTGGCAAAGAGCCCAAGCAGATCCAGGAAACCCTGACCAAGCGCTACAAGAACCAGCTGGCGCGCCTGGACCAGACCCGAGCCGAAGATATCTTCCAGGCCTACATCAACACCTTTGCCCAGTCCTACGACCCGCACACCAATTACCTGTCGCCGGACAACGCCGAAAACTTCGACATCAACATGAGCCTGTCGCTCGAAGGCATCGGCGCGGTGCTGCAGAGCGACAACGACCAGGTCAAGATCGTCCGCCTGGTGCCGGCAGGCCCTGCCGCCAAGACCAAGCAAGTGGCCCCGGCCGACAAGATCATCGGCGTCGCCCAGGGCAACAAGGAAATGGTCGACGTGGTCGGCTGGCGCCTGGACGAAGTGGTCAAGCTGATCCGTGGCCCGAAAGGCTCGGTGGTGCGCCTGGAAGTCATTCCGGCCAGCAACGCACCTAGCGACCAGACCAGCAAGATCGTTTCGATCACCCGTGAAGCGGTCAAGCTTGAAGAGCAGGCGGCGAAGAAGTCGGTGCTCAAGCTCAAGCAGGACGGCCGTGACTACAAGCTGGGCATCATCGAGATCCCGGCCTTCTACCTGGATTTCAAGGCATACCGTGCCGGCGATCCGGAGTACAAGAGCACCACGCGTGACGTGAAAAAACTGCTGACCGAACTGCAGAAGGAAAAGGTCGACGGCGTGGTCATCGACCTGCGCAACAACGGCGGTGGTTCTTTGCAGGAAGCCACCGAGCTGACCAGCCTGTTCATCGAGAAAGGCCCGACCGTGCTGGTACGCAACAGCGACGGCCGTGTCGACGTGCTCGAGGACGAAAACCCCGGCGCCTTCTACAAAGGCCCGCTGGCGCTGCTGGTCAACCGTCTCTCGGCTTCGGCCTCGGAGATCTTCGCCGGCGCCATGCAGGACTACCACCGCGCCCTGATCATCGGGGGCCAGACCTTCGGCAAAGGTACCGTGCAGACCATCCAGCCGCTCAACCATGGCGAGCTGAAGCTGACCCTGGCCAAGTTCTACCGGGTTTCCGGGCAAAGCACCCAGCACCAGGGTGTGCTGCCGGACATCGACTACCCGTCTATCATCGACACCAAGGAAATCGGTGAAAGCGCCCTGCCCGAGGCCATGCCGTGGGATACCATCCGCCCGGTGGTCAAGCCGGCGGCAGACCCGTTCAAGCCGTACCTGACGCAGCTCAAGGCCCAGCATGAAGCGCGCAGCGACAAGGATGCGGAATTCACCTACATCCGCGACCGCCTGGCGCTGACCAAAAAGCTGATGGACGAGAAGACCGTCAGCCTCAACGAGCAGGACCGCCGCGCCCGCCACGACGAGGTCGAAGCCAAGCAGCTGGCCCTGGAAAATACCCGCCGCAAGGCCAAGGGTGAAGAGCCGCTGAAAGAGCTGAAGAAAGAGGACGAGGATGCGCTGCCGGTGGAGGATGAGAACACCAAGCCGGAAGATGATGCTTACCTGTCTGAAACTGGGCGCATCTTGATTGACTACCTCAGTGCCAGCACCAAGGTGGCCAAGCAGTAATCAGATGGAGGTTGGGTGAAACATGGAAGGGCCGGGCATGTGGAATGCTCGGCCCTTTTTGTTTGTGGGGCGGCGGAGTGCTTGGCTTGATGTTTGGGGCGCGGCGCAAATCGAGCGCCGCCCGCGCGGCGCATCGCGGCTAAAGCCGCTCCTACATTTGTTGCAACGTGCCATTCCAGTCAGGCCATGGTTGTTCGCCTTGGCGCAAGGCTGAAGACAGGTGGGGCGCCAGCAGCGCCAACCGAAAAATCGCGTCGTGCCAACAAGGCTGACAACTATGGCCTCACAGGCCATGGCACGTTGCAACAAATGTAGATACCGTCTTGACCCTCACCCTGCAAGAGCGATTTTGGGATCAAACGGTATCCCCGACTTCACCACCCCGTAAACCAGGTGCAGCAGCTTGCGCATCGCCGCGCAAACGATCTGTTTGTAGG
>NZ_JBDFPP010000024.1:0-61232 GCF_039672635.1 Pseudomonas sp. P39-UII1 | reverse complement strand
GGCACGGCGTTCAGTGCTCCATGACCGATGGGTATGACTGCTACCAGAACGCGCTGGCCGAGCGAATCAACGGAATCCTCAAGATGGAGCTGCTGTTGAGTAGTCCTGCAGATCTGGAGCAAGCGAGACAGATGGTTGACGAGGCAGTGCAGATCTACAACACAGAACGGCCTCATATGGCCCTGAAAAACAAAACGCCCAATGCTGTGCATCGGGCGTTTTGAGGCCTGTCGGCCTACCTGAACAGATGTAAACCTATTTCAGGACTAGACACCATCCTGCTGAACCGCTTATGCAGGACCGCGCATTACGGCGCTCCGAGCCTCAGTTTTTCTCGGCCCGCTCGCGCAGCCCTTTCAAGGTATTGAACGGCGCCTCCACGACAAACTTGTTGGCAACCATCGCCGGCACACTGCCACCCGGCTCAGTGTGCACCTGGTAAGTGACCTCTGTACTGTCGCCCTTGGGCACCAGCTTCCAGAAGCCTTCGACTTTCGCCACCCGCACGAACCCCTTCTCTTCGGGGACATACGCCGGCTCTTCTTTCAGGTTGCGGGTCAGGCTGCCATCAGCGGCCTTGACCGTGGTGACATGCAGCACCGAGTCCCGCGGGGTCACCGGCCACGGCGTATTGAACTGGGTGTAGGTCCAGCTCTGGTCACCTTCGTGCTTGAGCAGCTTCTGCGACTTGCACTCGTGAATCCAGGAACAGGCGCCAGCCACATCCTCTTGCAGCGCCTCGACCTTGGCCAGCGGCGCCTTGATCAGGGTGACACCGCGATAGGCCTTGTACTTGGAGCCCGGCACTTCGCTGAGGGAGACCTTGATCCCCTCCTCGTCCTTGGCCACCTGCCAGCTTTCCGCCCAGGCGGCAGGCGCCAGCAGGACACCCATGCCACACAGCAGTGCAATACGCTTGAACGATCTCATCATCTTTATCCTTGTTGTCGAAGATCCAGCCTGTCACGCCGCCGTCATCTGCTCCCACCAGCCGAGAATCCTGATTGCCTCGTCGCGATCGTTGCCGCACACCTCGATATCCGCCTTGAACCCCCCACACACCGCAGGCCGCTCGGGCTTGCCGAACAGGTCGCAGAGGTTCTCGACGGTAAGGTGCAGGCAGCGCTCGCCAGCCGGCTTGCCGTGGGGCATGCGCGGCATCGCAGAGCTGATGGACGGGGCGATGCAGCAGGCACCGCAGCCCTCACGGCAATTCATGACAACAAGACTCCCTGAAACAAAACGGGACGAACGTCCCTGGATAGTAACCGCTCAAACATACGTTTGAAATTGCTGGCCTGATGAAATCGGCCGTGACTCAACAGTCAGTTACCGCTGGCTACTGACGGAACTCGAAGTCGATGGCCGCGCCCTCCACATCACGGCGGCTATCGTTGCGCATCTGCAACTGCATTTCGTTGCTGATCAACCGGCCGTTGAGCTGGAACGGGCTGTCGTCGCTTTGTGGCTTTTCGGTGAACATGGCGGGCAGCAAAGGTTTGCGGCGGTTGGCAGAGTTGCCGACGCTGGGTTCGAGGTCATCGACCATATCAGCCGGCAGGCTCAGGTCGAGTTTGGCTTTCGGCAGCGGCTTGGCCACCGCCTTGCTGACCGGCTTGCGTGCCACCTTGGCTTTCGGCTTGGGTTTGGACTTGGCTGGCTGCCTGGTCGCAGGCTTTGCAGCCGCCTTGCCCTGTTGCGCTTGAACCGCAGGCTGCGCCGCCTGGGATACGCCAGGAAGCGCAACAAACGGCACAAGGCAGACGATCAAGGCAATACAACGCAACAGTTTCATGGACACCGGCTAGCAAGGCAGGAAATGTGCGTATGCTCTCCGTTCCGCCCGCGCCTGGCAAGCCTTACAAAAGTGAGGGTTGCGACTCCCTGCACAATTGCTGTGCCAGCAGCCCGAGCGTCATCACCGCCCGCTCGGCTTCCTTGTTCCACGGGATGCCACAGTTCAGCCGGATGCAGTGATTGAACTGCTCGGTATTACTGAAGATCAGCCCCGGCGCGATGCTGATACCCTGCTCCAGCGCGCGCACGTGCAATTCCTGCGTATTGACCCTTCCCGGCAGGCTCACCCAAAGGATGAACCCACCCGTGGGCCGGGTCATCTGCGTGCCTTCCGGGAAGTGCTGCTGCACCGCCAGCTGGTAAGCGCTGAGGTTCTTGCGATACTCCTGACGGATAAACCGCAGGTGGCGATCGTAGCCGCCGTTTTCCAGGTAAGCCGCCACCCCCATCTGCGTGACGCTGCACGCGGAATGCGTGGTGAAGGTCTGCAACCGCTGGATCTCGTCCTGGTAGCGCCCCGCCACCATCCAGCCAACCCTCACACCGGGCGACAGCGTCTTGGAAAAACTCGAACAGTAGATGACCCGGTCCAGCCGGTCGAACGCTTTGAGCGCCTTGGTCTTGCCCTGCTCGAACATCAGTTCGCCATAAATGTCGTCTTCAACGATCTGTATGTCGAAGTCCGACGCCAGGCGCAGCAACTGCTTCTGCCGCTCTTCGGGGATGGTGCCACCCAGTGGGTTGCTCAGGCGCGAGGTCAGCACCAGAGCCTTGATCGACCACTGATTGGCTGCAAGCTGCAGGGCCTCCAGGCTGATGCCGGTAGACGGGTCACTGGGAATCTCGATGACCTTCAGGCCGAGCAGGTCGGCCAACTGCAGCAGGCCGTAATACGTGGGTGACTCGGCGGCGATCAGATCACCCGGGCGGGTCAGCACGCGCAGCGACATCTGCAGCGCGTCGACACAGCCATGGGTGACGATCACCTCGCGCGGGTCAACCAGTACGCCGGCATCGCGCATGCGTATGGCGATCTGCCGGCGCAGTGGCTCGAAACCTGGGCTGAACATGTAGCTGAACGCACGCGGGCTGTGAAACCGGGTGACCTTGGCGATCTGCTGATGCAGGGCGCGCACCGGCAAGTAATCGACATGGGGCACGGCGGCCCCGAAGGGGAATACGCCATCCCGACGCGCCTCGGTCAATACCTGCTGGATGATACTGGCCCGGGTCACCAGGCCGGGGCGCTCGACCCTGGCGATGTCGGGTGTCTGCGCGGTCAGCGCCGGCGTTTGGTGCACGTAGTAGCCCGACTGCGGCCGGGCGCGGATCAGCCCCTGATCCTCGAGATTGGCATAGGCCTGCAGCACCGTGGCATGGCTGACATTGAGCTGAGCGCTCATCTTGCGCACGGACGGTACCCGCTCCCCTGGCTGGTAGACACCACGACGGATGTCATCGGCCAGTTGCTGGGCGATACGCTGGTACAACAGCAGGTTGGTCATGGCGATATCTCGACGCGCGGGCGGGCTCGTTGTTCTTGTGCGACTCACTGACGGCAGAGAATACCGTAACAGTTGCGAAGTGTACTGGGACAGATTGCAGAATAGTCGACAATACAGTTGCGTAACACCTGTCGAAACGATTAACCCGTCACGCGCCGATAAAAAAAGGGGCTGCAATGCAGCCCCCTTTCTTTCAATGATCAGCGCGCTGGCGCCAGCTTGCCTTTTTCGTCAGAAAAGACGATTTCGACCCGGCGGTTCTGCGCCCTGCCCCGCTCGGAGGCGTTGGCCTCGATCGGATACTGATCGCCATACCCCTCGACCTGCAGACGTTTTTCGTTGATGCCCAGATCGACCAGCATATCGGCCACCGCTTGCGCCCGATCACGCGATAGCTTGAGGTTGTCCTCCGGCGCGCCCGTGTTGTCGGCGTAACCTTCGATCCGCACCACGCGACGAGGGTTGAGCTGCAGGAACTGCACCAGCTTCAGCACGGTGCGGCTGGCCGAGTTCTTCAGGTCGGCGCGGCCGGTGTCGAACAGCACATCGCCCAGCGTCATCACCAACCCGCGGTCAGCCTGCTCCGAGGCCAACGCGGCGATCTGCGTCTCGACCCACTTGCCTTGCTGCTGCACGCTGGCCAATTTGGCCTCGCGCAGGGCCAGTTGCAGGCGCTGGCGTTCGAGGTCGAGCTTGGCCAGGCGTTCCTGGTTCAGCGCCAGCTTGGCGTGCTCGCTGGCGATCTCGCTGTAGCGCTGGCTCAAGTAGGCATAGTGGCGCACGTCGGTGCCTGTACCGATGTAGCTGGACAGGCGTTCAGCGCGGGCCAGCGATTCACCGGCACGGATCACGTCACGCGGCGCGCTGCGCAGCACATCGGAATCATCCTTGACCTTCTGGAACGCGGTGGCGGCATCATCCAGCGCGGACTCGCTGCGCTGGCTGGCGCAACCTTGTAGCCCGGCGGTCAGTGCCAGCAGGGCCAGAGCGGCCATTGGCTTGTAGCGCATCATGGCTGCACCTCCAGCTGCTTGCGCAAGCGCTTGACCCGAGACTGCAGCGCGTCGAGTTGCTCGTCGCTCTTCTGGTTAAGCACACGGGCTTCGGCCAGCCGCGCATCCAGCTCGGCCTGCTCGGCCCGCATGCGGGCGTCGCGGTAGTCTTCGGTCAGCATATTAGTCTTGGCCCGGGCAAGCTTGTCTTCGGCCAGCTTCAGCTCCTCGACCTGGTCGGTGGCACCGACCGCCTTGGCCTGTTCCAGCGCCTGCTCGGAAATACGCATCTGCTCGTTGGGCGCCGGGTCATTGGCGCAGCCGGCCAGGCCGAGCATGGCCACGGCAAGGATCAGTGATTGGGTTCTCACGCACTCTTCCTACTGTTTGGGGGCATCCGCCTGCACGTGCATCTGCGCTTTCCAGCGCTCGACATTGCGTTGCAGCACGGCTTCAGACGCACCGGAGATCGGCAATTCTGTCAGTTTTTTTGCCAGTTGCCCACGCAACCACGCGTCATTGCACGCCGAGTTGTGCGAGACGGCCAGGTACAGCCCTGGGCGATCCACCGGCAGGCCGCGCGCGATAAGGTCGTTGCTCATGCCCAGGCTCTGGGTCATGGCCATGCCCGAGTAGCGGCCGGCCAGCACATAATCGACCTGGCCCAGCACCAGTTTTTGAAACGCCTGGGTCAGGTTCTGCGCGGGCACCAGCTTCAGCTGCGCCTTGGCAAAGGCGCTGAAGGCGGGGGTCAGGCGGGCGCGCTCCGACAGCGTGCCCTGGTATTTCGCCAGGTCCGCCGGGCCGTCGAAGTCGACCTCGGCGTCATGTCGGGTCCAGACCAGGTATTCGTTGAGCTGCAAGGGCGGGTGAATGTAGTCCAGTGCAGTCAGCTGCTCCACTTGCATGGGCGTATCGAGCAGCAGGTCCATGCGCCCGCTGCGCACCTCTTCCAGCGCCTGGTCGCGCCTGCCGGCATTCAACACCTCCACCTTCACGCCCAGCTCGCCGGCCACCTGGCGCAACAGGTCGACGTTGGCGCCGATGAGGTGTTCAGGGTCTTTCGGGTCTTGCCAGGAATAAGGCGGGGCATCCGGGCTGCCGGTAGCCACCAGGCGCTCACATTTGCCTGCCGCCATTGCCAGCGGCGACAGCATCGCCACCGTGCATGCCAGCACCTTGCCTGCTTTGCGAAACGCCATCCCTTACTCCTTGCCCGCATAAAAAAGCCCGGCCCTCGTTACAAGGGCCGGGCTTCTTTATAAGTGAAGCAGGCGGATCAGACCAGCTTTTCCAGCTCTGGAACCGCTTCGAACAGGTCAGCGACCAGGCCGTAGTCGGCCACCTGGAAGATCGGCGCTTCTTCATCCTTGTTGATCGCAACGATCACCTTGGAGTCTTTCATGCCGGCCAGGTGCTGGATCGCGCCGGAGATACCGACGGCGATGTACAGCTGCGGCGCAACGATCTTGCCGGTCTGGCCGACCTGCATGTCGTTGGGCACAAAGCCTGCGTCGACCGCAGCGCGCGAGGCACCCACGGCGGCGCCGAGCTTGTCGGCCAGGCTGTACAGGTGCTTGAAGTTGTCACCGTTGCCCATGCCGCGGCCGCCGGAAACGACGATTTTGGCAGCGGTCAGCTCTGGGCGGTCGGACTTGGCCAGTTCTTCACCGACGAAGGTGGAGATACCGGCGTTGTGCGCAGCGCCAACGGCCTCGACAGCGGCCGAGCCACCTTCGGCGGCCACGGCGTCGAAGCCAGTGGTACGCACGGTGATGACCTTGACCGCAGCGCTCGATTGCACGGTGGCAATGGCGTTACCGGCATAGATCGGGCGCTTGAACGTATCGGCGGATTCGACCGAGATGATCTCGGAAATTTGATCGACGTCCAGCAGCGCGGCAACGCGTGGCAGGATGTTCTTGCCGTTGGTGGTGGCCGGGGCCAGCACGTGGCTGTAACCCGTAGCCAGCTCGACGATCAGCGGGGCGACGTTTTCCGGCAGGACATGGGCGTAGGCGGCGTTATCAGCCACCAGCACCTTGGCAACGCCAGCGATCTTGGCAGCGGATTCAGCAACGCCGCCGACGTTCTGGCCTGCGACCAGCACGTGCACATCCCCACCGATCTTGGCGGCTGCGGCGACAGTGTTCAGGGTGGACGGGGCTACGGCACCGTTTTCGTATTCAGCGACAACCAGGATAGTCATTTAGATTACCTTCGCTTCGTTCTTCAACTTCTCGACCAGTTCGGCCACCGACTTGACCTTGATACCCGCGCTGCGTGCAGCCGGCGCTTCGACTTTCAGGGTCTTGTTGGTGGAGGCGAGGGAAACGCCCAGATCGTCAGGCTTGACGGTCTCCAGCGGCTTCTTCTTGGCCTTCATGATGTTCGGCAGCGACGCGTAGCGCGGCTCGTTCAGGCGCAGGTCGGTGGTGACGATCGCTGGCAGGTTCAGCGATACGGTCTGCAGGCCGCCATCGATTTCACGGGTGACGTTCAGCTTGTCGCCAGCCACCTCGACCTTGGAGGCGAAGGTGCCCTGGGCGTAGCCGGTGAGCGCGGCCAGCATCTGGCCGGTCTGGTTGTTGTCACTGTCGATGGCCTGTTTGCCGAGAATGACCAGCTGCGGCTGCTCTTTGTCGACAACGGCTTTCAGCGCCTTGGCCACGGCCAGCGAATTCAGCTCATCGGCGGCTTCGACCAGGATGGCACGATCGGCACCCAGTGCCAGCGCAGTACGCAGCTGCTCCTGGGCAGTGGTCGGGCCGACGGAGACGACGACGATCTCGCTCGCCACGCCCTTCTCTTTCAGGCGTACGGCTTCTTCCACGGCGATTTCGCAGAAGGGGTTCATGGACATCTTGACGTTAGCAAGGTCGACGCCGGAGTTGTCCGCCTTGACGCGAACCTTGACGTTGTAGTCGACCACTCGTTTGACAGCTACAAGAACCTTCATGGATTCCTCGTTACTCTCCGGTGAATAGATAGTCGCCTGGGGCTATGCCCGGCGATGCGCGTGGGTACAAGGGCACCTCTAAAAACGTGCCGGGGGGCGCAAACTTCAGCGTGACCAATCAGTCTTGTTCAGACCATTGCGGCAAATAGCTGCGGGTCATTTTCTGTGGTGGCGTGTAAACTCCACTACAAACCGTGATCTGGCCCGAAAGCCCTGCTCCACACCTGGTTTTTAGAGGTGTACCTGCGCCCGGCGATAAGCCTACGGCGAACGTAAAACCGCTCGTATCTTGACCGCAACACCCAATCCGGTCAATACGGCAAATCGGTCACCCTCCAGCCGCGTTCCTGTGATTTTACTGGCCTGCGGCAAATTCAAACAAACGTTTGTATTGGACCCGCCAAGTGGTGTAGATATAATGCGCGGCCAAGACAAAACGGTGTAGTCCATCCTCTGCGCTGCTACAGCTCCGCTCCCGTGAAGCGCGGTGCGCATGATCACCCGACACCCATAAGACAAAGCAACAGCACCAGCCTTGATGAGTAGGAGAGAACCAGTGGAACGCGAATACATGGAATTCGACGTGGTCATCGTCGGCGCTGGCCCGGCAGGCCTGTCAGCCGCCTGCCGCCTGAAGCAGAAGGCCGCCGAAGCCGGTAGCGAAATCAGCGTCTGCGTGGTCGAGAAAGGCTCCGAGGTCGGCGCCCACATTCTCTCCGGCGCGGTGTTCGAGCCGCGCGCCCTGAACGAACTGTTCCCCGACTGGAAGGAACTCGGCGCGCCGCTGAACACCGAGGTCAAGCGCGACGACATCTACGTGCTCAAGGATGCCGGCAGCTCGACCAAGGTGCCTGACCTGTTCGTGCCCAAGACCATGCACAACCAGGGCAACTACATCATTTCGCTGGGCAACCTGTGCCGCTGGCTGGCCCAGCAGGCGGAAAACCTGGGCGTGGAAATCTACCCAGGCTTCGCCGCCCAGGAAGCGCTGATCGATGACAACGGCGTGGTTCGCGGCATCGTCACCGGTGACCTGGGCGTCGACCGTGAAGGCAACCCGAAGGACGGCCTGTACACCCCCGGCATGGAACTGCGCGCCAAGTACACCCTGTTCGCCGAAGGTTGCCGCGGCCACATCGGCAAGCAGCTGATCAAGCGCTTCAACCTCGACAGCGAGTCCGACGTCCAGCACTACGGCATCGGCCTGAAGGAAATCTGGGAAATCGACCCGGCCAAGCACGAGCAGGGCCTGGTGGTGCACACCGCTGGCTGGCCGCTGGACGTGGTGGCCAAGGACAACACCGGTGGCTCGTTCCTCTATCACCTGGAAAACAACCAGGTGGTGGTCGGGCTGATCGTCGACCTGTCCTACGCCAACCCGTACCTGTCGCCGTTCGATGAATTCCAGCGCCTCAAGCACCACCCGGTGATCAGCCAGTACCTCGAAGGCGGCAAGCGCATCAGCTACGGTGCCCGTGCCCTGGCCAAGGGCGGTATCAACTCGCTGCCGAAAATGGTCTTCAATGGTGGCGCACTGATCGGTTGCGACCTGGGCACCATGAACGTGGCCAAGATCAAGGGCAGCCACACCGCCATGAAGTCCGGCATGCTCGCCGCCGAAGCGGTGGCCGACGCCCTGATCGCCGGCAGCGAAGGTGGTGACCAGCTGAACAGCTACGTCAGCGCCTTCAAGGCCAGCTGGCTGTACGAAGAACTGTTCGCCAGCCGCAACTTCGGCCCTGCCATGCACAAGTTCGGCCCGCTGCTGGGCGCCGCGTTCAACTATGTGGACCAGAACTGGTTCGGCGGCAAGCTGCCGTTCACCCTGCACGATACCAAGCCGGACTACGCCTGCCTCAAGCTGGCCGCGGATTCGAAAAAGATCGACTACCCGAAACCGGACGGCAAGCTCAGCTTCGACAAGCTCAGCTCGGTATTCCTCTCCAGCACCAACCACGAAGAGGAACAACCCTGCCACCTGAAGCTGACCGACCCGAGTATCCCAATCGCCAGCAACCTGCCGCTGTACGACGAGCCGGCGCAGCGTTACTGCCCGGCGGGCGTGTACGAAGTGGTCACCCAGGAAGACGGCAACAAGCGCTTCCAGATCAACGCGCAGAACTGCGTGCACTGCAAGACCTGCGACATCAAGGACCCGGCCCAGAACATCACCTGGGTTACCCCTGAAGGCGCAGGTGGGCCGAATTACCCGAACATGTAAGCCCTGCCGATGCGGCAGCAAAAAGCCCCCTGACCTCGCGGTAAGGGGGCTTTTTCGTATGTGCAGTGTCAGGCAGTCCTGACTTCCTCGAACAGCTCGGGGTGACGATCCAGCAGTTTGAACAGTTTGACCAAAGCCACTGGCGGCCTGGTTTTGCCATTTTCGTAACGTGAGAAGGCATTCACCCCTCCGCCGAAAATTTCCCCAGCCTCGCGCTGGTCCAGATCGAATTTCTTGCGCACCGAGGTAATGAATCCAGGATCGACCGCCATAGCATTCACTTGACGGTTGAAAGCCGACATCAGGTTACTGACACGCATGGCCTCATCATGGCCCAGTACAGACTCGCCACAGACAGAACAATAATCGCCACTGACATCAGGGATCAGCGTCGTCTCACCCTTGTAGCAATACGGCATATCCTGGGTGTCAGGTGCGAGCTCCGCACCACCGCAAATAGGACATCTCATGATCACAGCTCCTTGAAAGACACGATGAGCACGTCGTCGATTACGGACAGCTTGAGGTAGACGCTTTCCTGCCAAATTCGACGATCGACATGGCTGGTCATGCTCTTGTGGAAATCCGTGCGCTTAAAACTCATGATGACCTCGAGCATGCATGGGTAATCCACTCCAGAAGCCTGAGCACCCTGCAATGCGGTGCTAGTCGTGCGAATGCGCCGCGCCGCAATCAATGCCCATACCCGCTCCAGCGGGCAATGAGGCGTTCTCTTTTCCATGAGAAATTAACCTTCTAGGTAAATTTGGCTAATAGGTTATCCAATAGCCTCCACCTGAAAGTCTGCCTCACCACCCGCAAACACTTAGTGGGTCATTTGTCACCACACATGATCGGCATGGGTTCCGCCGCGAACGCCAATGGCTCGCGGCGCCCGAAATACACCGCTGTCAGCAACCCGACAGTCCCCATGATCAGACAGAACCCGACACACACCCACGGGCTCCACGGCATCAGTGCAATCAACGCCAACGGCGTGGTGCTGGCCCACAGGGCATAGGCGACGTTATAGGTGAAGGAAATACCCGACACCCGGATCTCGGCCGGGAACAGCCCGACCATCACCGACGGCACCACACCCACCACACCACAAGAAAGCCCCGCCAGCGCATACGCCAGCCAGGTCAGGCCCCACTGCCCCACCAGGCTCGCATACAAGGCGCCGATGCCCAGCGGCAGCAGCAGGCTGTAAATCATCAGCGCACGCCAGGCGCCCAGGCGATCGACCAGCAGCCCGGCCAGCACGCAGCCAATGTTCAGGAAGACGATGCCGACGCTGCTCAGGGCGAAGGTATGCCCGGCGGTCATGCCGAAGCGCTGCTGCATCACCGTCGGGGTGATCACCACCAGCACCACGACTGCCGAGGTCAGCACGCAGGTCAGCAGCGCTGCCGGGATCAACGCCCGACGGTGCTCCCCCAGCACGCGCCGCAACGGGAACTTCACCGGCTGCTGCTGACGCTCGCGCAAGGCCAGAAACACCGGTGTTTCACTCAACCAACGGCGCAACCACACGCCGATCACACCGAACACCCCGCCCAGCAGGAAGGGGTAACGCCAGGCGTAATCGAGAATCTCCTGCGCGGTAAAGGCCTGCGCCAGCAATGTGGCGGTCAGCGCACCCAGCAGATAGCCGAAGGTCAAGCCGGCTTGCAGGAAGCCCAGGGCATAGCCGCGCCGCCCGTGCGGGGCATGTTCGGCAACGAAGGTCCAGGCGCTTGGCACCTCCCCCCCGACTGCGGCGCCCTGCAGAATGCGCAGCCCCAGCAGGATCAGCGGCGCCGCGTAGCCGATGTCGGCATAGGTCGGCATCACCCCGATCAGCAGGCACGGCAGGGCCATCATCAGGATGCTCAGGCTGAACACCCGCTTGCGCCCCAGGTGGTCGGCGAAGTGCGCCATGAGAATGCCGCCCAGCGGCCGCGCCAGGTAGCCGGTGACAAAAATCCCGAAGCTCTGCAGCAGGCGCAGCCACTCGGGCATTTCTGGCGGGAAGAACAGCTGGCTGAGGGTCAGGGCGAAGAATACGAAGATGATGAAATCGTAGATTTCCAGCGCGCCGCCCAGCGCCGCCAGGCCCAGGGTCCGGTGGTCGCCGCGGCTGAACCGGGGCGGGCGAGCGGTATCGATGGCAGTCATGACAAGGGTCCGCAAATCGGCAAAGGGCAGGAGGATAGCAAATACTCGCCGCCCTGCCCGCCCCCGCTATCGGCTGAACACGGTGTGGGCGAAGTTCCTGCGCGGGTAGGCCGGTGGCCCGCCGCTGGCGAGGCCGGGCGGCAAGGCCAACTTGCCGACCACGACCGGCGCGTCGATGATCGCCATGAAGGCCTCCAGGGCCTCGTTGTCCGGCACCTGCGGCAGGCTGACGTTCACCGCCTGGCGCTCGGTCTGCGGCACGGCAGGCACCTTCAACTGGCGGGAGTGGTACAGCAGGGCATGCTGGATCTGCGTGCTGACCCGGCAAAATCGTGCCAGGTCGACACCGGCATGGCTGGCCAGCTCGATATTGCCAACCAGCAGGTTGAATGGCTGCAGCGCGCAGTGCACCAGGCGCTGCAACTCATCGAAGCACTCGACCGGAGCGATCCGGTAATAGCCCAGGCCATTGAGCAGCCTTTCCAGCTGCAAGCGCTGGGACGGGTGCTCGTCGGCAATCAGGATGCGCAGGGTCTTGTTGGTCATTGGCGGACCTGGGCAGTCAGGTAGATAGGGCACGCTCCCTGACCAAACTGCGCCAGCAACAGGCAACCACCAAGGCTGAACGCTTGGAGGGGTCAAGTTAGATAGTTGTCGTGAAACATCTAGAAATCAAGTTGCCAGCACACAGAATTTTCACCGGCCTTTCACCGCTTTTTCAGGATTCCCATTGGCGCATGCGCACGCGGCAATGCTTCATGGCGTTGACGATGTGCTTTTCCACCAGGCTGCGGGAGATGCCCAGGTGATCGGCAATCTGTTGGTGTGACAGGCCATCGAGCTTGCGTAACAGGAAGCTGTCGCGGCAGGGCTTGCTCAGTTCGTCCAGGGCCTTTTGCATCAATGCAAGGCGCTGGTCGCGTTGCAGGTCATGCTGCAACTGCTGAGTGACATCCGCCTCTTGCACATCAACTGCCTCCAACGGCGCGGCCATACGCACCTGGTGGCGGCGGTGACGGTCAACGACGAGGTTAAGCGCAATACGGTACAGAAACGCCCGCGGGTGTGCGATCTGCTCGCCGCCGGCACGCTCCAGCACCCGCAGATAGGTATCGTGGGCCACGTCCTCGGCCGCCTCGCGGCTCCCCATGCGTGCAGACAGAAACCTCACCAGTTCGCGATAGTAGTGTTCCATGAGGGTACCCAAGGCCTCCTGCCAGCGGTGAAGCGCGTCGTACTGGGGATGATATCAGCGCGCAATCTTACAAATTACAATGATTCTCAGCAACTTGAGGCACTGGCGTGGTCGCGGCTAAATCGACTGCCTTCGCCTTCGTCTATTTGTGACCTGCATGGGTGCCAGCCTTTCAGGCTGGCGCCCACGCGTGGCGCCGTCCATTCATTCATGGAGATAGACCATGCTTCGCACTGCCGCAGCCCTGGCTGCACTGACGCTTTCAGGGGTTGTTTACGCTGACCCGCAATGCTCGGTGACCATTCACGGCACCGACCAGATGACCTACGACCTCAAGACCATCACCGTGCCTGCCAGTTGCGAGCATTTCACGGTCAACCTGAAACACCCAGGCACCCTGCCGAAAAACGTCATGGGGCATAACTGGGTGTTGACCAGGAAGGATGACCTCAAGGCCGTCGCCGACGACGGCGCCAAGGCAGGCCAAAGCAATGACTACGTCCAGCCGGGGGATGCCCGGGTGATTGCACACACCAAGCTGATAGGCGGCAATGAAGAGGCATCGGTTACATTCGACACCAAGGCGTTGAAACAGGGCGATGACTACGTGTTCTTCTGCTCCTACCCCTTCCATGCCACAGTGATGAAAGGCACCCTGACCGTCAGCGACTGACCCGCAGCGAACCACCCGAAGGGCATTCTGCTACGGGTACGGGGCACGCGCTTTGCAAGCTGCGCGAGGCGCCCATCCACTGGAATCGTACCGGGCTAAATTTCGCCTCTTCACCCTCGTTTAACCGGCAGTCTCCCCAACTGGCCGGACCCCTGCATGATCCACCTTCGCCTCACCCGCCGTGCTGCAATCGTCATGCTTTGCCTCGTTCCGCTGGCTGCCACGGCGGCCTGGCATCTACTGCCCGGTGAGGCGGACCAGCGCCCCTTCGTGCGCGTAGCGCGCGGCAATATCGAGTCCAGCGTTACCGCTCTGGGCACCCTGCAACCGCGTCAGTATGTGGATGTCGGTGCCCAAGCCTCCGGGCAAATCCGCACGCTGCACGTGCAAGTGGGCGACGTGGTCAGGCAGGGCCAACTGTTGGTGGAAATCGACCCGTCTACGCAACAGGCGCAACTGGACGCCGAACGGTACGCAATCGAAACCCTGAAGGCCCAGGTCAAGGAACAGCAGGCCGAACACCTGCTGGCCAAGCAGCAACTGCAGCGCCAACAACGCATGGCCGCCGATGGCGCCACCCGCGACGAGGACGTGCAGACCGCTCAGGCCAAGGTGCTGACAACCCAGGCCCGCGTCCACATGTACCAGGCGCAAATCCTCCAGGCCCAAGCCACCCTGCGCAGTGCCCAGGCCGAACTGGGCTATACGCGCATCTATGCGCCCATGAGCGGCACCGTGGTGGCGCTCGACGCCCGTGAGGGCCAGACGCTCAACGCCCAACAGCGCACACCGCTGATCCTGCGTATTGCACGGCTATCGCCGATGACTGTATGGGCCGAGGTGTCGGAAGCCGATATCGGCCAGGTCAAGGTGGGCATGCAAGCCTACTTCACTACCCTCAGTGGCGGCGATCGGCGCTGGCCGAGCACGGTACGGCAAATTCTGCCCATCCCGCCCAAGCCGCTGGACCAGCTCAGCCAGGGCGGCGGCAGCCCGGCGGCAGCCGGTGCAAACAGCGGCACCGGCAGTGGTGCCGGGCGCGTGGTGCTGTACACCGTACTGCTGGATGTCGACAACACCGACAACACACTGATGGCCGACATGACCGCGCAGATCTTCTTCGTCGCCGGCAGCGCCCAGGGCGTCCTGACCGCGCCGGTCGCCGCGCTGCAAGGCAAACCCGATGAACCTGGCCAGCGCACTGCCCAGGTCCTGGCCGACAACGGCCAGGTACAGCAGCGCGCCGTGCGCACCGGGCTCAGTGACCGCCTGCGGGTGCAGATCATTGACGGCTTGAAGGAAGGCGATCGGCTGCTGATCGGCCCCACTGGCAGCGGAGGCTGACCATGAGCACACCGCTGATTCAGCTGTGCGGCATCCGCAAGGCCTATGGCGGTGGCGACAGCCCCACCGTGGAGGTACTGCGTGGCATCGATCTGGCCATTCATGCCGGGGAATTCATCGCCATCATCGGCACCTCGGGGTCCGGCAAGTCGACCCTGATGAACATCCTTGGCTGCCTGGACCGGCCAAGCGCCGGCCTGTACCGTTTCGCTGGCGAAGATGTGGCCGGGTTCAACGACGATGAGTTGGCCTGGCTACGCCGTGAAGCCTTTGGTTTTGTATTCCAGGGCTACCACCTGATCCCTTCGGCTTCTGCCCAGGAAAACGTCGAGATGCCGGCCATCTACGCTGGCACCCCCGCTGCTGAACGCGCCGCCCGCGCCAAGGCCTTGCTGCAGCGCCTGGGGCTGGGCGAGCGCATTGGCAACCGCCCACGGCAATTGTCCGGTGGCCAGCAGCAGCGCGTGTCGATTGCCCGGGCACTGATGAACGGCGGGCACATCATACTCGCCGACGAGCCCACCGGCGCGCTGGACAGCCACAGCGGCACCGAGGTCATGGCCCTGCTCGATGAGTTGGCCCGGCAAGGCCACGTGGTGATCCTGATTACCCACGACCGAGAGGTCGCCGCCCGCGCACAACGCATCATCGAGGTACGCGATGGCGAGGTGGTCAGCGACAGTGCTGCCGGCAATCCGCCCCCACCTGCCAACCCCGGCGCCCTGCAGGCCGACACGCTGCGCCAGCGCCTGGCGCACGCCCACCAGGCGCGCAGCCCATGGCTTGCCGAAACCCGCGATGCCCTGGTAGCCGCTTGGCGGATGATGTGGACCAACCGTATGCGCACCGCCTTGACGCTGCTGGGCATCATCATCGGCGTGGCGTCGGTAGTGGTAATGCTGGCGGTGGGCGAAGGCAGCAAACGCCAGGTAATGGCGCAAATCGGCGCCTTCGGCTCCAACATCATGTTCATGAACGGTGCTCCCGCCACCCCGCGCGCACCGCCAGGCAATATCCGCCTCAGCGACGTACAGGCGCTGGCTGAACTGCCCCAGGTCAAATCGATCATGGCCGCGACCACCCTGCAGGCCGAGGTGCGCCACGGCAACAGTGAAATGACCTCGACCATCGGCGGCTACAGCCCGGCTTTTCCGGCGATCCTGAACTGGCCGGTGGCCGAAGGCAGCTTTTTCGACGACAACGACATGGCGTCCGGCGCCGCCGTCGCAGTCATAGGTTCCGAGGTTCGCAAAAGACTCTTCAGCGACGGTCAGGACCCGATCGGCCGCTACATTCTGGTGGAGAACGTGCCCTTTCAGGTCATTGGCGTGCTCGCCAGCAAAGGCTCCAGCGGCGCCAACCAGCGCAACGATCTGCGCATCGCCATCCCCTACTCGGCTGCACGTATTCGCCTGTCCGGTGTCGAGCACCCCGAGTACGTGATCATCGCCGCCACCGACAGCACCCTGGTCCAGGAGGCGGAACAGGCCATCCGCAGCCTGATGACCACCCTGCATGATGGTGTGCAGGACTTCGAGATAGACAACAGCGCCGCCTTGATCCAGGCCGAGGCCCAGACGCGCAACGGCCTGTCGCTCATGCTCGGAGCCATCGCCGCCATCTCGCTGCTGGTGGGCGGCATCGGCGTGATGAACGTAATGCTGATGACGGTGCGCGAACGCACTCGCGAGATCGGCATTCGCGTGGCCACCGGGGCTCGTCAGCGCGACATAATGCGCCAGTTTCTGACTGAAGCCGTGGTGCTGTCGTTGGTCGGTGGCCTGACAGGCGTGGCCCTGGCACTGTTGATCGGCGCCGGCCTGAACCTGGCGAAGGTAGCCGTGGCCTTTTCCACCCTGGCCATGTTCGGCGCCTTCGCCTGCTCGGTCGCCACCGGTGTGATCTTCGGTTTCATGCCAGCCCGCAAGGCCGCCGGGCTCGACCCGGTTGCCGCCCTGTCCAGTGAATGACCCATGACCAAAGCCCCATATGCCCTGATCCCCCTGCTGGCACTGCTCGGCGCCTGCACCCAGAACACGCCCGTGGACAGCGCTATCGCGCCACCGTCCAGCTGGCAAAGCCCAGCCGCGCCCCAGGCGCAGGCCGACCATTTCGAACGATGGTGGGCGAGCTTCAACAGCCCGCAGCTGGCACGGCTGATAGACCAGAGCCGCAGTGGCAGCTACGACCTCAAAGCGGCCATGGCGCGGGTACGCCAGGCAGGTGCCGATGTGCGGGTCGCCGGCGGCACGCTGCTGCCCCGGCTCGATGCAAGCGCCGACGCTTATCGCCAGCGCTTGTTGAAGGGCCAGGGCTACAGCGAACTGGACGCCTCCAGCAGCGAGCGTACCTACCACTATTTCAGTACGGCACTCACGGCCAGCTATGAAGTGGACTTCTGGGGGCGCAACGCCGCGGCTCGCGACAGCGCCCGGCACAGCCTCCAGGCCAGCGAACGGGATCGCGATACCCTCGAACTGAGCCTGGCAGGCCAGGTGGCCGACACCTACCTTGCAGCCCTGGCCGCGCGCGAACAAACCCGAATTGCCACGATGAACCTGGGCAATGCGCAGAAAGTCCTCGACGTGGTGCGCGCCCGCCACCAGGCCGGCTCCGCCACCGCACTGGAGCTGGCCCAGCAGCAAAGCCTGGTTGCTGGCCAGCAACGGCAGTTGCCGCTTTACCACCAGCAAGCCCGCGACGCGCTGATCACCCTCGCCACCTTGTTGGGCGAGCCCGTACAAAACCTGCGATTGGAAGACTTGCCTTTCGAGCAGATGCAGGGGCCCGCGATCGATGCCGGCATCCCCAGCCAGCTGCTGACACGCCGCCCCGACATCGCCGCTGCGGAGGCACGCCTGGCCGCCGCCCAGGCCGACGTGCGCGTGGCACGTGCCGCGCTCTTTCCAAGCCTGACCCTGAGCGCCAGCGTGGCCACCGGCGACCGCCAGGTCGCTGACCTGTTGCGTAACCCGGTGCTCAATCTGGGGGCGGGCCTGACCGCGCCAATCTTCAACAACGGCCAATTGCGCGCCGAACGCGACAAAGCTCAGGCGCGCCAGGAAGAACTACTGGAAGCCTACCGTGGGGTGTTGATCACCAGCTTCGGCGAGGTCGAAAAAGCGCTCAACAGCGTCGATGGCCTGGACCGTCAGGCCCGCTGGCAACAACAAGAACTGCAGCAGGCGCAACGCGCCTTCGACCTTGCCGAAAGCCGCTACCGTGCAGGTGCAGAAGACCTGCTCAGCGTGCTGCAGGCACAAAGCAGCCTGTTCAATGCCCAGGCCGAGCGGGTGTTGCTGCGCAGGGATCGCCTGCAGGCCAGCGTGGCGCTTTACAAAGCCCTGGGCGGCGGCTGGGCCACCCAGCGCCTGTGACGCCCCTGGCGTAGCAGCGGCTGGCATCGCGCGTGTTGCGGCTACAGCCCATCCTTGCGCGGCCCTGGCGCCAGATACTGGGCAAACCATGGCCGGCTCGGCGGCACGCGCTTCATCAAGCGATCAGCCTCCTGCTCGGGGCTGAAGATCACTTGTAACGCCAGCTTCATGGTTTCGATATCCAGCTCGCTACCGCCACCATTGCCTTTGCCCCAGGCACCACAACCCTGGCTGGATGGCCCCAGCCACGGCTGCGCCACGCGCACCCAACGCCCTGGCGCGAACCAGGGAATGCCGTTGACGGTCAAGCGTCGCACCTCCCCTGGGTGCGCCTGCTCATGGGCCAGGAACCAGTCATCTAGACGGTCGTCGATCCAGCCATGGAACGCCCAGAACACCGGGTTCACATGGGAGGAAAACGGGTCGCCGAGAAAATCGTTGCCGGCCCCGAACCAACGCTCGGAAAAATCATAGTTACGTCGCGCATAGGCCATTGGCCAGCCCGTGTTCGGGTCCTGGCCCATGGCCGCCCAGCGCATGTGCAGCCAGTCGTGAATACCCAACTCGATACGCGAGCCCAGCTCCCCAAGGCACAGCGTGCTGAGGTATGCAGGGTCATGCAATTGCGACTCCCACAGCTGGAAGTTGGCGTACAGGCCTTCACGGCTCTTGATGTAGTACAGCCACTGATTGAACGCGTCATCGTCGTCAGCCTGCCAGCACGGCGGCACACTGTAGCCAGTAAGGTTGTTCATGTAGTCGGCAAACGCCTGCACGTTCTCGCCCACGTAGGGGCGCGGGGTTGGCAGGCTCGGCCACGAGCGCAGGTCCTGCACCTGGCGCACACCCTGCAGCATGTGCCGATGCATGAACAGGAAATCCTCGCCCGAACCGTTGCGGTGACGATCATGACCACGGGCATTGCGTTCATTGCCCAGGGGCCCGGCCTGCCAGCCCAGTGCACGCACGGCCTGGCGCCGTGACTCGTCGATACGGTGCCAGCGGTCGCGGGTGGCGTGCCACAACTGATGAAAGTAGCGCCAGCCCGGCGAAATCAGCTGCTCGTGCAGCTCAGGCGCATAGGCGAGCCGCTCACGCGCAGGCACGAAGGGCCGACGACTGGCGACGAACCGCCCCTTGGGCCCGGAGAAACCGGGCTGGGTACCTGCAGGGCGCACCTGGCCGCTGATGGTCGCGCCGCCACCACCTTGGCTCCAGCCCTCCCAGATCTCATCCAGCACCGCTTCGCAGTCATAACGCTGGCCACCGGCCGAGACCAGTTGCAAGCGCAGGTGCGGCAGCCGCTCGGCAGCCAGCGGCCCGTATACCTGAAAACCGTCGCCGTAGGGCGGTCGCCCCAGGTAGCCGCGCACGGCCCGCGCGCCCTGCCCTACGTCCAGCAGCAGCTCCAACGGCTGGGCGAGTTCACGCAGCGCCGATTCGCCCTCCACCAGGTGCCACTCCCAGATCCCCGCCAGGCGCTCACCCAGCAGTGCATTGGGTACATCGTCCACCGGCACCGCCGGCTCGTCGGAACTGAGCTCGGCCTCCTGGGCCTCGTCCCATTTCTGCCAGGCGTAATAACCCGCAGGCAGCGCTACACCGGCGGCCACAAGCCCTGCCAGCATTCCTCGGCGTGACACCTTCATCCACTGTACTCATGACGTGACTACTCCAGCGGAAACGAACGGTCACAAGGACGATTTAGGCGTTTGGTAAATTCTTCCGCCATCGACTCGTATCACCCAACAAGTTCGAACGGCATGGGGCCGTCGTCCAGTCGGGTCGAAATGGCAATGACGAAACACCTTCTTCTATCGCGCAAGTGGCCCTGGCTGTTGGCCCTGGCCTTGTTGCTGGCCACTGCGGGTGCCGGCGCCTGGTGGTACTGGGTGTACCTGCCGGCGCATCCCTACAGCCGGGACATCGTGCAGCGGGCCAACGCCCTGCAGGAGCGCATCCTGGCGCTTGACGCCCACCTGGACGTCCCCCTGAGCTATGGCACCGACGGCCGCGAAGCCAACCGTGACGGGCCTACCCAGTTCGATCTGGTCAAGGCCGGCAAGGCGCGCCTGCGCGGCGCCTCGATCGCCATCTGGTCATGGCCCGAGTTCTGGAGCGGGCCCAACTGGCCGCACCGCCCCACCGCCGGCTTCCAGGCCGCCATGGCCAATGAACTGGAGGTGCGCTACAAGATCATCACCGGCATCGCCCGGGACTTCCCCAATCAGGCCGGCATTGCCTACACCCCGGCAGACTTCCGCCGCCTGGCCGACGAAGGCAAGTTTGCCATCGTCATCAGCATGCTCAACGCCGCACCGCTGGGCGACGACGTCGACAAGCTCGACCTGTGGGCCGCGCGCGGCGTACGGGTATTCGGCCCCGGCTACGTAGGCAACAACAGCTGGGTGGACTCGGCACGCCCGCTACCCTTCCTGGGTGACTCGCTCGACCCGCTGGGTGGTCTGTCGCCGCTGGGCCGCCGCGCGGTAGCCAAGCTCAACGACCTGGGCGTGGTCATCGACGTCTCGCAGATGTCCAGCCAGGCCCTCTCCCAGGTCACCCAGCTGAGCCGCGCACCGGTGATCGCCTCGCACACCGGCGTGCAGGGCATGATGGACATCCGCCGCAACCTCAGCGACGCCGACCTGGCCCACATCAAAGCCACCGACGGCCTGGTCAACATCGTCGCCTATTCCAAATACCTCAAGCCTTTCTCGCGCGATGCCATCGCCAGGATGAACGCCCTGCGTGAACGCTACGGGTTGCCCGACGTGCAGAACCAGACCCAGATGGGCACCACCACCGACCCGGTGTTCTCGATCTGGTCAGAGAAGAAGTTCGGCGAATTCCTGACCCCCTTCTACGACATCCTGGGCCAGGAACCCGAAGCCACCCTGGCTGAATACGTCGATTCCATCGACTACGCGGTGAAGAAGATTGGCATCGACCACGTCGGTATCAGCTCGGACTTCAACGACGGTGGCGGCGTGATCGGCTACCAGAACGTGGGCGAGAGCCGCAACGTCACCGCTGAGCTGATACAGCGCGGCTACTCCGATGAAGACATCGCCAAACTATGGGGCGGCAACTTCCTGCGCGTGTGGGACACCGTCCAGAAGGCCGCCAAGCCGGCCAACTCTCCTGTCGCTCAACTACAAGGACACCCATGAAACGCCTTGACCTGCTACTTGCCCTAGGTTGCCTTTCGCTGTCGGCCCACTCATTCGCCGCCGACCCGAGCGAACCCGGCAAGGTATTCACCGACTGCCAGAAGAACTGCCCGGAAATGGTGGTGCTGCCCGCCGGCAGCTTCGTGATGGGCACCCCCGATGACGAGGTGGGCAAGCAGGACGACGAAAACCCGCTGCACACAGTGACCTTTGCGCGCCCCTTCGCGGTCAGCCGCTTCACCATCACCGCCGAGCAATGGCAAGCGTATGCCAAAGCCACCGGCACTGTACTGCCCGACGGCGACCACCGCCCCGGTCGCCTGTGCCAGAACGGCAAGCCGCACTACGCCCAGGGCCCGCGCCAGCCGGCGGTGTGCATGACGTGGTTCGAGGCCCGCGACTACATCGCCTGGCTGGCCAAAACCACCGGCAAGCCCTACCGCATGCTCAGCGAAGCGCAACGTGAATACGCTGCCCGCGCCGGCTCCAAGGGTTCGTTCCCCTTCCCGTTCGACAAGGAAGGGGAATATACGATCAGCAAACATGCCAACGTCTACGGGCCAACCGACGGCTTCTCGTTCACCTCGCCAGTCGGCAGCTTCCCGCCCAACGCCTTCGGCATGTACGACATGCACGGCAATGTCTACGAGTGGGTGGAAGACTGCTGGCACACCGACTACGTCGGCGCCCCTACCGACGGCAGCGCCTGGACCACCGGCGGCAGTTGCGAACATCGCCAGATCCGCGGCAACGACTACAGCGAACCGGCGATTTTCTCGCGTTCGGGCAACCGCAACGAGCGCGAACCGGACGTCCGCGGTGACTGGCTGGGCTTTCGCGTAGCCCGCGAGCTCGACGCCAACGGCCAGCACTGACCACAGGGAGAACCACCATGAGTGCTTTGAGTCGACGACGCTTCGTCACCACCGCCGCGCTGGCCAGCGTCGCCCCTGCCCTGCCTGCCTGGGCAACGCAAGCGCCTGCCAGCACTGGCATAGACCCGATCTTTGGCGATGACATCGTGCGCCTGGACTACAACGAAAGCCCGTATGGTCCGTGCCCGTCAGCGGTCAAGGCGCTCGAGCTCGGCGCCCGCCAGAGCGGGCGTTACTACTACGAACAACAGGTGCGCCTGATCGAACTGTTCGCCCGGCAGAATCAAGTACCCCGCGACCACGTGGCCGTGTTCTGCGGGTCGCGATCACCCCTGCAGTACGCGCTGGCGCGGTACGCCGGCCAACGCTCTGTAGTCACGGCCGCGCCCACCTACGACTCGGTGGCTGCCGGCGCCAGGAGCGTGGGCGCCGCAGTGCACGAGGTGCCGCTCGATGCCCGCCACGCCCATGATGTGCGCGGTATGTTGGCCGTCGACAGCAACCCCGGGGTTATCTACCTGTGCAACCCCAACAACCCCACAGGCACGCTCACCCCACGCGCCGACATCGAGCATGTGGTCAAGCACAAACCCGCCGGCTGCCTGGCGATCATCGATGAAGCTTATATCCATTTCAGCGACGCCCCACCGTGCCTGGACCTGGCCGTGCAGCACGATGATGTCATGGTCCTGCGCACCTTCTCCAAGCTGTATGGCATGGCAGGCGCACGCCTGGGGCTGGCCATCGCCAGGCCTGCAGTGCTGAACGACCTGCAGCGGCTCAATGGGCGCAACTTCATTTCGCTGGCGGCCTCCCTGGGGGGCATCGCCTGCCTCGAACAGGCAGATCTGGTCAGCGAACGCAAGCGCACCAACCAGCAGGTGCTGCTGGACACCACCCAGCGCCTGCGCGCCGCCGGCTACCGCTGCACGGACGCCCAGGCGAACTGCTTCATGATAGCGCTCGGGCGCCCTGCGCAACCGGTGATCGAGGCACTGGCCGAGCGCAAGGTCCGGGTGGGACGCGTGTTCGATGCGTGGCCTGACTGGATGCGCGTGACCGTGGGTACCCCGCAGCAGATGCAGGCGTTTCTGGCGGCCTTTGACCAGGTCATGAAGGCTCGATGACGGGCACGCGCCGCCGCTGGATCCTGGCGCTCGTGCCGCGCCTGACCTCTCTATTCGCGCATGTGTGCACTTAACCTGCGCCCGATGCCTCACAAGGAGTACACCATGTCACCGCAACCTAAAAGCGCGCTGCGGGAGTTGTTCATCCTGCTGCGTCCGTTCAAGTACACCGTGCTGGGGTCAGTCCTGCTGGGCGTGATCGGCGGTTTGAGCATCACCGTCCTGCTGGCCACCATCAATCGCTCGCTGCATGCCCAGAGCGGCCTGGGCCAGGGGGTGGTATGGCTGTTCGCCGGGTTGTGCCTGGTGGCGTTGTCCAGCTCGATCTTTTCCGACCTGGGCACCAACCGCGTGGGCCAGTACATCATCGCCACGTTGCGCAAGGAACTGGGCGAAAAGGTGCTGTCCGCACCCATCGAGCAGATCGAGCGTTATCGCAGTCACCGCCTGATCCCGGTACTGACCCATGACGTGGACACCATCAGCGACTTCGCCTTCGCCTTCGCCCCGCTGGCGATCTCCATGACCGTGACGCTGGGCTGCCTGGGCTACCTCGCGCTGCTGTCATGGCCGATGTTCCTGTTGATGCTGGTGGCCATCGCTCTGGGCACCGCCGCGCAGTACCTGGCCCGGGCCAAAGGCATGAAGGGCTTCCTGGCGGCGCGCGATGCCGAGGACGAGCTGCAGAAGCATTACAACGCCATCGCCGCAGGCGCCAAGGAGCTACGCATCCACCGGCCACGTCGGCAACGCATGTTCAGCCGCCACATCCAAGGCACTGCCGACCGCATCCGCGACACTCAGATTCGCTCGATCAATACCTTCGTCGTGGCCAAAAGCTTTGGCTCCATGCTGTTCTTCGTGGTGATCGGCGCGGCGCTGGTGCTGCAGTCCCTGTGGCCGGCCGCAGATGCCTCGGTGATGAGCGGCTTCGTGCTGGTGCTGCTGTACATGAAGGGCCCACTGGAACACCTGGTAGGCACCTTGCCCATCGTCAGCCGCGCGCAGATCGCCTTCCGCCGCATCGCCGAGCTGTCCGAACAGTTTTCTTCGCCCGAGCCGCACCTGCTGCTGGAGGATCGCAAGAGCCAACTGACCGGCCTCAACACGCTGCAGATGCGTGATGTACGCTATGCGTTCCCGCCTGTGGAGGGTAGCGCGCCCTTCGTGCTGGGCCCGGTGAACCTCGAGATCAAGCAGGGCGACATCGTTTTCATCGTCGGCGAGAACGGCTGCGGCAAAACCACCCTGATCAAGCTGCTGCTGGGGCTGTATGCGCCGCAGCAGGGGGAGATCCGCATCGATGGTCAGGCCATCGACGCAAAACACCGCGATGACTACCGCCAGCTGTTCACCACTATTTTTGCCGACTACTACCTGTTCGACGACCCTGCCATGGGATCGCAGCAAGTGCCGGAAAGTGCCCAGACTTACCTCAAGCGCCTGGAGATCGCACACAAGGTGAGTATCCGCGATGGCGTGTTCAGCACCACCGATCTGTCCACCGGGCAACGCAAGCGCCTTGCGCTGATCAATGCCTGGCTGGAAGAGCGCCCGGTGCTGGTGTTCGATGAATGGGCGGCAGACCAGGACCCTACATTCCGCCGTGTGTTCTACACCGAACTGCTGCCGGAACTGAAAAAACTGGGCAAGACCATCATCGTCATCAGCCATGACGACCGCTATTTCGACGTGGCCGACCAGTTGGTGCGCATGGAAGCAGGCAAGGTGCTCTGCGAGCTGAACGTTGCGTGATTGCCGAAGCCGCCGGCAGCCTTGCGCTGCCGGCGGTTTGCATTTCAGCCCTGCTGCCGCAACCAGTGGGCTGCAGCCTGGTACAGCGTTTCTACCCCGCCATTGATCACCCCCGACATCCTCAGGTAGTCGTGGGTCAGCCCCTCTTCCTCCCTCAGGTGCACCGGCGTACCACCCCGCTGCAGGAACGCGGCATAGGCCAGCCCTTCATCGCGCAGCGGGTCGTATTGCGCCACGCTGACGTAAGCGGGCGCCAAGGGCGGCATATCATCAGCCAACAGCGGCGACACCTGCCAATCCTCGCGCTTGCCCAGCGTGTCGAGGTAGTGCTGGTAGAACCAGTCCATGGTCTTGTGCTCCAGCAGGTAACCCTCGGCGTAAGCGCGGCTTGACGGGTACGTGACCGAGGCGTCGCAGACCGGGTAGAACAGCACCTGCGCCGCCAGCGCGAAGCCGGCGTCAGCACCTTGCAGGGCAGCGGTGCGCGCCAGCAACGTGGCCAGGGTGGCGCCAGCGCTATCCCCCGCCGCCACGATCCGCCTCGCGTCCAGGCCCAGTTGTGCGGCATTGTCGGCCAGCCAACAGGCGCTGTCGTGGGCGTCGTGCACTGCGGCCGGAAAGCGATGTTCGGGCGCCAGGCGATAGGCGGGGGCCAGCACCGCATAGCCAGTGGCTTGCGACAGGCGACGACAGACCATGTCATGGGAGTCCAGGCTACCGACCACGTAACCGCCGCCATGGAAATAGAGGATCACCGGCCCCTGGTCCTGACAGGCAGGAGCACGGTACAGCCGCGCCGGCAACCGTGCGCCGTCGCGGGTGGGAATCTGCAGCGGGGTGACCGCGGTATCTTGCGGCGGGGCGGGGTCGAGCAACAGGGCACTCAGCTCGAACTCCTCGCGCGCCTGCTCGACACTCTGCTCATGCATGGGCAGGCTTTTACCGGTAGCCCTGCCAAGCTCCACCAATTCCAGAAAAGCTTCCAGATCGGGATGCAGCGACATCTTTGATTCTCCTTGAAGAACGGACTTCATACACGTGAAAGCAAGAAGCCCCACGCGCCGACAGCGCGGCCATGAAGCGGCCGGTCCGGGGTGCGATGGGGCACAGTCATATCGAAGGTCTCACGCAGTCAGAGCAGCGCCCGACAGCCGCCGCTCCGTGCGCTGGGTGGTTAGGCAGACACCTCGTTGGCCAGAGCGTGGGCCACCCCATCCAGCAAGCGCGAATGCCTGAGAATGCTGTAATGATCGGTGTCCAGCGCTACCTGGGTCGACGTGACCGCCACTTGCCGTTCGAAATCTGTGAGCACCTGCCCAACCGCGGCCTGTGCCCACCAGAAGCCCACCGCCCCGGACAGCATCGGCAACGTCAGTGCTTGCAACGACAAGGCGCGCAACCGCAACCCGACAATGAACGCCTGGGCCAGGTCTTCGGCATCGAACCCCGTCCCTGCGTCAGCGCCTGTGGCGAAGTACGCCGTGAGCTGTGGCAACGACGGCAAGGTTGAGGCCTGGTGGGTCGAAGGCAACGCACCGGCAGGCTTGACGACATTCATTACCTGACAGAAACCGGCCAGTTCCTGGCGCCAGTCAAAGGCCTCGGATGCTGCGTCAGGCTCGGCCTCATCCGGGATGAAGCTGTCCACCAGCGATACATGCTCCACAACCTGCCCCTGCTGCTGCAATTCAGCGGCCACCAACACCGCAAGGACGCCGCCCAGCGACCACCCCAGCAAGCGATAAGGGCCGCTGGGCTGCTTCTGTCTAATGTACTGGGCATAGTCGATGGCCATGGCGGGCAACGATTCGTCCTGCCAGCCCGGGTCCAGCAGCATCCGGCACTGCACGCCGTAAACGCTGCACTCGCCCGTCAGGCGACGTGCCAAAGGCTCGTAGTCGAACACCGTGCCGAACCCTGCATGCAGGCAGAACAGCGGCGGTACGCCGCTCACCGGCTCATTGAGCAACAGCAGCGGGTCCAGTGCCCCGGCCGTCGGCTCGCTGTAACCGGACAGTTCAGCGATCGTCGGCCGGGTCATGAGGTCACGCAGTTTGAGTTCAAACCCTTCACGTTGAAGGCTGCGCACGCGCGATATCACTTTCAGGCTGCGCAGCGAGTCGCCGCCCCGTTCGAAGAAGTTGTCCGTCACCCCCACCCTTTCCACGCCCAGCACATCGGCCCATATCTGTGCCAATTGCTCCTCGAACAGGTTGCGCGGCGCAACATGACGCGCCGCAGGCTCGCTGAAGTCCGGGTCGGGCAGCGCCTTGCGGTCCACCTTGCCGTTCGGGTTGAGCGGCAGGGCGTCCAGCACCAGAACACGGGCGGGCACCATGTAATCGGGCAGCAGCGCACGCAGCTGCTCGCGCAGCGACTCGCCGATGTCCTCGCTGGCGGAGCTGGTGACAAACCCCACCAGGCGCTTGTCGGCGCCCTCGCCCAACACGCTCACGACCGCATCGCGCACGCTTTCGCAGGCACGCAGGCGCGCCTCGATTTCGCCAAGCTCGATACGGAAGCCGCGGATCTTAACCTGCTGGTCCAGACGCCCCAGATAGTCGTAGATGCCGTCGGCGCGCCGGCGCACCAGGTCGCCACTGCGGTACAACCGGCCACCGGCCTGGAACGGGTTGGCCACGAAACGCTCGGCGGTGAGCCCCGGACGCTGGTGATAACCCCGCGCCAGGCCCTCGCCGCCGATGTACAACTCACCGGCCACGCCATCGGGCAACAGGTTCAGCTGATCGTCCAGTACGTACAACTCACGCGCGCCCACGGCTTCACCAATCGGCGCGATCGGGCCGCCGCAAGGCTGATCTCCAGCGACCTTCCACAGCAGCGGGGTCACCACGGTTTCGGTCGGGCCATAGCCATTGGTCAGGTAGCGCGGTTGCAGGCTGGCCTTGACCAACTCGAAAGTCGCCTGCGCCACCGCGTCGCCGCCGAAGCAGTAAGTGTGCACTGCGGGCGGCGGCAACACCTCTGTGGCAGCCTGCTCGGCCAATTGCTGCAGGTAGGCCGGCGGGAAACAGGCGATGGTGATCGCCTGGTCGCGCAGCACCTGCAGGGTCTGCTCGGCGGTCCATAGCTGGCTGTCACGCATCACCAGCCGCCCTCCGGCCAGCATCGTCGACAGCCAGCGCTCTTGGGCGCCGTCGAAGGCGAAGGACATGAACAGCAGCTCGCGGGTGTCACGGTCCATGCCGTAGCGTTCGATGATCGCCTGGCAGTGCATGCTCAACGGCCCATGGCTCACCGCCACGCCCTTGGGCTGGCCGGTGGAACCCGAGGTGTAGATCATGTAGGCCAGGTTCTGCTCGTTTACCCGTACCTGCAGTGCGCTGCCGGGCTGGGCCGCCAGGTCCAGGCCGTCCAGGACCAGGCATCCGGACCCCGGCGTGACGGGCAGACGTGCCAGCAGCGCCGAGTGGGTCAGCAGCAGCGCCATGCCCGAATCCTGGATGATCCATTCCAGGCGTTCACGAGGGTAGTCGATGTCCAGCGGCACGTAGGCCGCGCCGGCCTTGAGCACGGCATAGAACGCCACGATGCTGTCCACCGAACGTTCCAGGGCCACTCCAACCCGGCTTTCCGGCCCGATACCCCGCGCTACCAGCACGTGCGCCAGCTGGTTGGCACGCTGCTCCAATGCTCCATAGCTCAGGGATTGCTCCGCGCAGACCACCGCTATGGCATCGCCTGAGCGCTGCGCTTGGGCGGCAATCAGCTCGGCCACCGAGGTGCGCGCCGGCAGGGCGGTGGCCGCCGCCGGCAACCCAGGGGCGCACAGGGGCAAGTTGCCCAGGCATGCCTCGGGGTTGGCCAGGATGGCGTCGAGCAAGGTGTCGAACGCGGCGACGATGTTCGCAACCACCGGCTCACTGAAGCGGTTGCGCAGGTAGAGGAACTCGATGCTCAGGGTGTTGCCCAGGTTCACCGCCAGGTCCATGGCGTAGTTGGTAACATCCCGCGTTTGCACCTGCCCGAAGCTCAAAGGGCCGCCTACGCCTTGCTGCAAGCGGTCATCGATCGGGTAGTTCTCGAACACGATGATGCTGTCGAACAGGGGCAAGCCACTGCGGCCGCTCCAGCGCTGGATGTCGGCCAGCGAGGTGTGCTCGAAGTCGCGGGCCTCCAGGTTGTAGGTCTGCAGCGCCTGCAACCACTGCGAAACAGGCTGGGTAACAACGGGGCGCTGAATCACCGGGATGGTATTGATGAACAGGCCCAGCAGTTTGTCGGCACCGACCACGTCTGCCGGTCGGCCGGCCACGGTGGCGCCGAAGCACACGCGGTCCTGGCCGGTGTAGCGTTGCAGCAGCAGCAACCACACGGCCTGGATCAAGGTGTTGGGCGTGATCCGCTGGCGTTGGGCGAAGTCCTGCAGCGCCTGGGTTCGCGCCTGGTCCCACTTCAGGTAGAGCGCGGCATGCCCGGGCAATGGCGCCGCAGGCTGCGGCAATGCGTCGGCGAGCAGCGTCGCGGCACCCTCCCCGTCCAGTTTTTCTTCCCAGAAGCGCTGGGCGGCCTGCAGGTCCTGGCGCTGCAACCAGTCGATATAGTCACGGTAACGGCACGTTTGGGCCTCGAGGGCCTGGCCTGCGTAGCTGGCCAGCACATCGGCAATCAACCGTGAGGCGCTCCAACCGTCCATCAACAGGTGATGGCTGGTCCAGATCAGATGATGACGGTCCGCCAGGCTTATCAGGGTCAGCCGCATCAGTGGCGCCTGGGCCAGGTCGAAACCACGGCGACGATCATCCAGCACCTGTTGCGCCAGCTCATCGTCGCTCACAGCTCTGGACGACCAGTCCAGCAGGCGAATGTCCAGCTGCGCCTGGCGCTGCACCAGCTGCACCGGTTCAACCAAGGGTGCCCCTTGATGGAAGCTTGTGCGCAGGATCGGATGATGGGCAACCACTTGTTGCCAGGCGTCGATGAAACGCGTGGCATCCAGCCCGGTGACCGGCACGCTGGTCTGGTTGATGTACAGGTCTGCCTGATCGTCTTCGCTGGCATGGAACAGCATGCCCTGTTGCATGGGCGACAGCGGGTAGATGTCTTCGATGTGCGCCGCCGCAACGGGCAGGCTGTCCAGTTGCACTTGATCGAGGCCAGACAGCGGCACGTCCGATGGGGTGATGCCCGCCACTTCGCCGCTGACGCAATGGGCGATCAGGGCCTTGAGCTCGGCGGCGTATTCATCCGCCAGCCGCTGCACCGATTCCGGCTTGAACATCTCCCGGCTGAAGCTCCAGCCCAGGCTCAGCTCCCCCCCATAGACGCGACCATTGATGGACAGCCAGTTACCCAGAGGCGCTTCGCTGCTCAGGCTGGCGCCGCTGCTTTCTGCTGCCGGGGTCAGCAGCCCGGCCCCTTGGCCGCCCTCGCCCGTGGGCTCGGCGAAGCTGCCGTCGAATTGCCCCAGATAGTTGAACGTGATGCGCGGCACCGGCAAGGCGGCCAAGGCCTGACGGGTGGGCTCATCGGCAAGGTAGCGCAACGCACCAAAGCCCACCCCTTTGTCGGGGATAGCCCGCAGCTGCTCCTTGATGCACTTGAGCGAATGCGCGAGCGATGGCGCAGGGCTGAGCTTGACCGGGAACATACTGGTAAACCAACCCACGGTACGGGTCAGGTCCACGCTGTCGAACAGGTCCTCGCGGCCATGCCCCTCCAACTGCACCAGCACATGCTCGGCCGCAGTCCAGCGCGCAATCACTCGAGCCAGGGCGGTCAGCAACAGGTCGTTGACCTGGGTGCGATAGGCCGCCGGCGCCTGTTGCAACAGGGCGCGGGTATCCTCGGCATTCAAGCGGGTATGGGCGACCGCCATGTGTACCCCTTGCAGCGACCCTGAAGGGTTGTCGCAAGGCAGATCGGCCTGCACATCCGTCAACAGGGCTTGCCAGTACGGCAACTGCTCGAGCCCGATGCCTTGGGCATAATCGCGCAGGTTTTCGGCCCATGCACGGGTAGAACTGGTCTTGGCCGGCAGACTGACGGGCTGCCCTGCCCGCAGTTGGCCATACGCGGTCTGCAGGTCTTCCAGCAGGATGCGCCAGGACACCCCGTCCACCGTCAGGTGGTGAATCGCCAGCAACAGCCGTTGGCCGCCATCGGGCAAGGTGGCGAACACCGCGCGCAGCAATGGCCCCTGGGCCAGGTCGAGGCTGCGCTGGGCGCGCTCGCACAAGGCTTCCAGCGCCGTGACATCGGCCACCGTCTCGTGCCAGAAGCACGACGGTTGCTGCGCGACGTCCTGGTAATGGCCCTGCCAACCACCGTTATCGGCCTGGGTGAAACTCAAGCGCAAGGCATCGTGGTGGGCGATCAACGCCTGCAGCGCACCCTCCAGTACCTGAGCGTCCAAGGCCTCGACCGGCTGCAGTAACAGGGCCTGGTTCCAATGATGCCGCTCCGGGATCGACTCATCGAAGAAATACTGATGGATCGGCAGTAGCAGGGCCCGGCCTGTGACAGGTCCCTGGTCGATCAGCATTTCACCCTGCTCGCCCTGCCTGGCCACCGTGGCCAGCCCCTGCACGGTCTGGTGCTGGAACAGCTGCTTGGGCGTGAAACGGATGCCCGCCTGGCGCGCTCGGCTGACTACCTGGATCGAGATGATCGAGTCGCCACCCAATTCAAAGAAGTTATCTGCAAGCCCCACGCGGTCCAGTTTCAACACATCGGCCCATACCGCTGCAATCTGTTGTTGCAAGGGCGTTTCCGGGGCCACGAAGGTTTGCCGCACGTGTGTGGAATCAGGTGCCGGCAGTGCCTTGCGGTCGAGTTTGCCGTTTGTGGTGAGTGGCCAGGCAGTCAAGAACACCTGGTGCGCGGGCACCATATGGTCCGGCAGGCCGGCCAGCAGGTAATCCCGCAGTTCGCTGCGCAATTGATGCTCAGCGGCCAGCTGCAGCGGCTGCGCCTCATTGGTGATCAGGTAGGCAACCAGCTGCTTGCCGCCAGGGCCGTCGACAGCCAGCACCACCGCCTCGCCAACGCGAGGGTGCGCCTGCAGGCGCGCTTCGATTTCACCCAACTCGATCCGGAAGCCGCGGATCTTCACTTGATGATCGATACGGCCCACATAGTCGATGCCGCCTTCGGCGCGGTAGCGCGCCAGGTCACCGGTACGGTACAGCCGGCCGCCGCCCTGAGGGCTGCGGTCGAACGGGTCGGGAATGAAGCGTTCCGCGGTCAGCGCCGGGCGCTGATGATAGCCACGCGCAAGCCCCGCCTGGCCGATGTGCAGTTCGCCATGGCTGCCGGCCACGGCCAGGTTGAGGTTGGCGTCCAGCAGGTACCAGGACAAATCGGGAATGACCTCGCCGATCGGGCTCAGGCCTTCGCGCTGCACATCGGCCAGCCGCAACGGGCGGTAGGTGACGTGCACCGTGGTTTCGGTGATGCCGTACATGTTGATCAACTGGGGGCGCTGGTCACCGAAGCGCTCGAACCACGGCCTGAGGCTGGCGATATCCAGCGCCTCGCCGCCAAACACGACGTAGCGCAAGGCCAGCGCCGCCGGGTCATGTACCGGCTGGCAGGCAATGGCAGCCAGTTGCTTGAACGCCGACGGTGTCTGATTGAGTACCGTAACTTGCTCATGTACCAGCAGGGCATGAAAGTCCTCCGGCGAGCGCGCCACGTCGCGCGGGACGATGACCGCCCGGGCGCCATGCAGCAGCGCGCCGAACAGCTCCCACACGGAAAAGTCGAAGGCATAGGAGTGGAAGACGCTCCAGACATCCTCGGCATTGAACTGGAACCAGCCCTGGGTGGCCTGGAACAGACGCATCACATTGGCATGCGGCAGCAACGTCCCCTTGGGCCTGCCGGTGGAGCCCGACGTATAGATCACATAGGCCAGGTTCTCAGGCGACGTCTGGTTGTCCAGGTCATGGAGGTCGTCAGCGTCGAGCGCGGGTTCGTCCTGCCCCAGCACCAGGCTCTGCACCCCCGGGGCCAAGGGCAGCTGCCCCGAGAGGTCGGGCTGCGTCAGCAGCAAGGTGATCCCACTGTCTTCGATCATGTAGGCCAGGCGGTCCTCGGGGTATTCGGGGTCCAGGGGCACATAGGCACCACCGGCCTTGAGAATCCCCAGCAGCCCAACCACCATGTCCAGGCTGCGCGCCATGGCAACGCCCACCCGCACGTCCGGGCCTACGCCCAGGCCCCGCAACTGGCGAGCCAAGCGGTTGGCGCGCTGATTGAGCTGGCGGTAGGTCAGTTGTCGGCCCTCGCACGTCACAGCTACCGCCTGCGGCGAACGGGCGGCATGGGCCTCGATAGCCTGGTGCAAGCACTGCTCGACCTGCTGCTGCGCCGGCGCCGGGTTCCAGGCCTTGATGACCTGCTGGCGGGCTTGTGCATCAAGCAGCGCCAGGTCGGCGATACGCGCTTCAGGCTGCTCGACGATGCTTTGCAGCAGTACGCGCCAGTTATCGGCCAAGGCCTGCACGGTCTGCCGGTCGAACAGCGCGGTGGCGTAGCTCAACGAGGCGCCCAGGCCGTGCTCATGCTCGAAGGTGTTCAAGGTCAGGTCGAACTGCGCACTGTGGCGCTCCCACGACAGCCGCTGCAGTGTAAGGCCCGGCAGCGCTTGGGTTTCGCCACGCACCTGGGTCTGGTGATTGAGCATCACCTGGAACAACGGGCTGTGGCTCAGGCTGCGTTCTGGCTGCAGCGCTTCCACCAGTTGCTCGAACGGCAGGTCCTGATGGGCCTGGGCCGCCAGGGCAGTGTCCTTGACCTGCCCCAGCAGCGCGCTGAAGGACACCTGCGGATCGCAGTCGGCGCGCAGCACCTGGGTATTGACGAAAAAGCCGATCAGGCGCTCGATCTGCGCTCGATTGCGGTTGGCGATCGGCACTCCCACGCGGATGTCCCGTTGCCCTGAGTAGCGGTGCAGCAACACCTGAAAACTGGCCAGCAGGACCATGAACAACGTTGCATTGTGCTGCCTGGCCAGCGCCTTGAGCGCTTCGGCAAGCGCCTCATCCAGCACGATCTCATGGTTGGCCCCGACCAGGCTCTGCACGGCCGGGCGCGGGCGGTCGGTGGGCAGCTCCAGCACCGGCTGCTCGCCGCCCAACTGCTGTTTCCAATACGCCAGCTGGCGATCCTGCTCACCGGCTTGCATCCACTGCCGCTGCCATGCTGCGTAGTCGGCGTATTGCACCGCCAGCTCAGGCAGTGGCACCACCTGGCCAGTGCAGAAACCGGCGTAGTAATGCTCCAGCTCTTCGACCAGGATGGGCATCGACCAGCCATCGGTAACGATATGGTGCAACGTGAGTATCAGCACATGGTCGTCATCCGCCAGGCGCAGCAGTTTCACCCGCAAGAGCGGGGCTTGCGCGAGGTCGAAGGGGCGTTGGGTTTCCCTTTCGATCTGGCCCTTGAGCCACCCCTCCAGCGCCTCGCCCGCTGGCGGGGCGACCGGCTCGGCCTGCAGTGCGAATGGCATGTGCGCATGCACCACTTGCACCGCCTGCCCGGCCTCGATCTGGAAGCTCGTGCGCAAGGTTTCATGGCGCACTACCAGCGCGTCGAAACTGCGGGCCAGCGCCGCGACGTCCAACTGCCCCCGCAGGCGCAACGCCGCCGGGATGTTGTACGCGCAGCTTTCGGGCTCCAGTTGCCACAGGAACCATTGCCGGTGCTGCGCATAGGACAGGCTCAGCGGCAGGGTACGATCCACGGTTGTGAAGGGCGGCGCACCGTCCAGGCTGCCCTGCCCTGCCAACGCCGCAAAGCTTGCCAGTACCGGCGTCTCGAACAAGGTGCGCAAGGGCAGGTCGATGTTCAGCACCTGGCGCAACCGCGAAATCACCTGGGTAGCCAGCAGCGAATGCCCACCCAGCTCGAAGAAGTTGTCGTAACGCCCTACGCGCTGCACCTTGAGCACCTGGGCCCAAAGGCTGGCGATAGCGTGCTCGTGACCGCTTTCGGGTGCCACGTACCCGGCACCAAGGGTGGCCTGCGGGGCGGGCAGCGCCTTGCGATCGAGCTTGCCATTGACCGTCAATGGCAACGCCTGCAGGAAGATCAGGTGCGCAGGGACCATGTGATCCGGCAGCAGCCCCCGCAGGTAATCGCGCAGTGCGTTGCGCAGCGTGTCCTGTTGCGGGGCGTCAGCGGCGCGCTCACCTTCGGTCAGCAGGTAGGCGACCAATTGCTTGCCGCCCGGCCCATCCCTGTCGAGCACCACTGCCTTGGCAATGGCTTCATGGTTTTGCAGTTTGGCTTCGATTTCGCCCAGCTCGACGCGGAAACCACGAATCTTGACCTGGTGATCGATACGTCCCCGGTAGTCGATGACGCCATCGATCCGGTAGCCGGCAAGGTCACCCGTACGGTACAGGCGCCCACCGCCCAGCGGGCTGTCATCGAACGGATCGGGGACGAATCGCTCGGCGGTCAAACCCGGGCGCCCATGGTAACCGCGCGCCAGGCCGGCGCGGCCGACATGCAATTCCCCCTGGCAACCGGGTGCGACCAGGTTGAAATCGTGGTCCAGCAGGTACCAGGAGAGGTCATCGATGACCTCGCCAATCGGGCTGGCGCCTTGCAACGCCAGGTCGGCGCGGCTCAACGCTCGGTACGTGACATGCACCGTGGTTTCGGTAATGCCGTACATGTTGATCAACTGCGGATGCTGGTCGCCGAAATGCTCGAACCAGGGGGCAAGGCTGCTGACGTCCAGGGCCTCGCCGCCAAACACCACGTAGCGCAGCGCCAAGGCCAGATGACGGTTGGCGGGCGCGCAGGCGACCGCAATCAATGGGGCGAAGGCCGACGGCGTCTGGTTAAGCACCGTGACCCGTTCACGTACCAGCAAGGCATGAAAGTCCTCGGCCGACCGCGCCACATCCCGCGGCACGATCACTGCGGTGGCGCCATGCAACAGGGCGCCGAACAGCTCCCACACGGAGAAATCGAATGCATAGGAATGGAACACGCTCCAGACGTCGTTTTCATCGAAATGAAAATCTGCCTGTGTCGCCTGGAACAGGCGTGTCACGTTCTGATGGGGCAGCAAAGTGCCCTTGGGCTTGCCCGTGGAACCCGAGGTGTAGATGACGTAAGCCAGGTTGCCCGGATGGGTGATATTGGCAAGGTTGGTGTCAGGGTAGCCATCCAGCGCCGGTATCTGATCGAGCTCGATGCACCTTACCCCTTCGACCTCGGGCAACTGGCCGCGCGATTGGCTATGTGTCACCAGCAAGGTGATGGCGCTGTCGGCCAGCATATAGGCCAGCCGCTCCTCCGGGTACTCAGGGTCCATCGGCACGTAGGCGCCGCCCGCCTTGAGAATGGCCAACAGGCCTACCACCATGTCCACGCCACGCTCCAGCGCGACCCCCACGCGCACGTCCGGCCCTACCCCCGAGGCCCGCAGCTGGTGCGCAAGGCGGTTGGCTCGGCGGTTGAGCACGTCGTAGGTCACCCGCTGCTCGCCCGCCACGACGGCGATGGCGTGGGGCGCCCTGGCCGCTTGCGCCTCGATGCAGGTATGCAGGCAGCGTTCGGCCGGGTAATCCGTCAGCGCGGGGTTCCACTGGGCAATGACGCGGCGCTGCTCCTCGGCATCCAGCAGCGTCAGCTCGGCAAGGGGCCGCTCGGGCGCCTGAAGCAGACCGTCCAGCACCTGCAGCCAATAGCGCCCCAGACGCTCGATGGTCTCAGGGCTGAACTGCCCTGGGTCATATTCGACTGTCCCGCTGATGGCCTCGGGGGCATAGTCGACATCCAGTGACAAGGCGAACTTGGCCCGCTGCGGGCCCGTCGGCAGGAAGTCGACGGCCACTTCCCCCAGCCGCAGCGCCGTCGGCCCGTCGCCGTCCACTCGCCAGTTGAACAAGGTCTCGAATGTGGCAGCAGCCTGCCCCTGTTGCTCGAGCATCTCGATCGGCCAGTCGGCATGCTCCAGCAGGGCCAGGGAGTGGCGGCGGATGGCCTGCAGGAACGCCAGCCCGGTCATCGCGCCGTCGACCTGCACCCGGTACAGCTGGGTGTTGACGAAGTAACCCACCAGCTCCTGGATCTGCGCGCGGTTGCGCGCGGCATTGGGCACCCCTACGCAGAAATCGGACTGGCCGCTGTAGCGCGCCAGCAACAGCTGCCAGGCGCCCAGTACGAAGGCGAAGGGTGTCAGCCCGAGCACTTCGCATTGCGCGTGCAGACGTGCCAGCAGTGCCTGGGGCACGCTGATGCGCTGCAAGGCCGCGACGCTCGGCTGCGCAACCTGAAGCGGGCGATCCGACGGCAAGGCCAAGGGCGCGATGTCCCCTGCCAGGTAGTCCTGCCAGTAGGCCTGAGCCCGTGCGTAGTCGGCAGTGCCGGGGTACACATGGCGTTGCCAGTGGGCATAGTCCGCGTATTGCACAGGCAGTGCCGACAAGGGCGCGGTATCACCCTGCAGGGCCTGGGCATACGCCAGGGTCAGGTCACGCAGCAGGATGGGGTTGGACCAGGCATCGGAGACAATATGGTGCATGTTCAGGAACAGCACATGCTCCTCGGGCCCGAGCTCGAAAAGCACACAACGCAGCAACGGCGCCTGGCTCAGCTCGAAGGGCTGAAGGGTCAACGCTTGCAGGCGCTCGGCCAATGCCTGGCGGCGTTCGACTTCGCTCGATGCGGCCAGGCGCTCGACCTGCAGCACCGGGCGCACCGTTGCCACGACCTGCATAGGCTGGCCATCGACCGCTTCGAAACCGGTCCGCAGGATTTCATGACGCGCCACCACCCGCTCCAGCGCCGCCTCCAGCACAGGCACTTGCAAGGGCCCCGTCAGCCGCAGCGCGCGCGCCAGGTGGTAGGCCGAACTGGCAGGGTCCAGCTGCTGCAGCACCCACAGACGTTGCTGAGCGAAAGACGCCTGACACGTCAACGGCCGACCCAAAGGCCGAATGACCCCCGGATCGTCCCTGTCGTCAGCCATCAACAGCGCCAGCAGATCATCATCGGTCAGGGGGGTGGAAGACATCAGTGTCGGCCTCGTTTCGAAGGAGCGGGAATTGGATCGTCCTCAGATGACGAAAGGCCTGTGGTGAAATTTACACACCCGGCCAGCCGTGGCGGGCCCGCAGCCGACCGGCCGGGCAAAACAAAGCCGGCCAATCCCTGGGCAGGAATTGGCCGGCGTCGACGCCTGTTGTCAGGCGGTGCAGGGCTGTGCAGCTCGGCCGAGTGAGGGCTTAGGCTCTGTACGAAAAGCCTTGAGACTTGTCGTACAGAGCTTAGAAGTCGCCACGCAGCGTCAGCATGTAGTTGCGCGGGTCACCGTAGAAGTTGCCGTTCGCCGCGCTGGAAACAGTCTGGTAGTACGATTTGTCGAACAGGTTGTTGGCGTTGAGCGACACTGTCCAGTGGTCATCCACGCGGTAGCGCAGCAGCGCGTTCCACACCGCGTAGCCACTTTGCTTGTAATCGAACGGGATGTTCGACTCCACAACGTTGCCATTGCCATCCACTCGCACCGTGGTACCGCTGACGTAGGTGGCGCTTTGCAGATCGACCCCGCCGCCCACGGTCCAGTCGGAAAACTCTCCAGGCAGTTGGTAGGTCGACCACACCTTGAATTGATGCTTGGGCGTGATAGTGCTCAACGCCGTGCTGTCAGTCTCGTTCTTGTTGTAGTTGTACACGTAGCTGGCCATCAGGTTCCAATCCTTGAGGATTTCGCCCGTTGCTTCCAGCTCGATACCCTTGCTGACCACCTCGCCCTGGTTCACGTAGCAGCAACTGCCGCCATACAACACCGACGCCTGCGGATAGTTGGTGTCCTGCACCGCGCCGTTCTTGCGCTTGGTGTAGAACACGGCAAGGCTGGTGTTCAAACGGCCCTCGAACAGTTCACCCTTGATGCCCACCTCGGAGGTCTTGCCCTCCAGCGGCTCCAGCACGTCGTTACTGCCGATTGGCCCGCGAAGGTAGCTTTGTTGAGGCTTGTAGATCTTCGAGTAGCTGCCATACAGCGACCATTGGTCATCGAGGTCGTAGATGGCACCGAAGTACGGCACGAAACGCGTCGGTTCGCGCATGTCGATGTCGCTCTGCACCACACCGGCGTTGGTGTACACCTGCTGGAAGTGGTAACGGGCTGCCCGGCCTCCCAGGATGACCTTCATCGGATCGCTCACCTGCAACGTCAGGCGACCATACAAACCGTACTGTTCCTGAGTGTTGGGGCTGTAGTCACGCGGGGTCACCAGCGAGGTGGTGGTCGGCTTCCAGTAACCGGGGTCGAACACGTCGATGGGCACACCGGTGCCGGTGAACACCCCTGAACCCTGCCAGCGGCTGGTCACGCGTTGATAGTCGGCCCCCAGCACGAACTCATGCTCGCGGCCAAAGGCATCGAAGCTGCCAGAAAGGTTGCTGTCGAGCAGGTCCTGGCTGGTGGAGTAGACATTGTAGCTGGCGCGCCAGACCGGCCCGGCCAGGGTCACCGGGTTGACGGCGTTGCCCGATACCGCTGCCAGCGCCTTGCCGGCGTCGCGGGTATTGGTGTAGGAGACGTTCAATTTCCAGTCGTTGTCGAAGTAGTGGTCGACCTTGGTGAAGATCTCCTGGGAAATGTTGTCCATGTAGGACCAGTTCTGCCCCAGGTTGGTGTGACGCGCCAGCCCGATGTCAGCGCCTGTGGTATAGCGTGGCAGGCCCAACGACGAGTTGGAGTGGGTGCTCTCATACATGCCACCCAGGGTAAAGATGGTCTGCGGGCCCAGGTCGACCTCGAACACCCCATAGACGGTGGGTTTCTGCGTGGCCAGTTTATCCGTGAAGTACTGGCGGTCGGTGTAGGCGGTCACCAGTCGGCCGCGTACGTTGCCGCTGTCGGTCAACGGGCCGGTCAGGTCGACTTGCGAACGGTAGTTGTCCCAGGAGCCGGCGGCGGCCTCGAACTTCAACTGGAAGTCCGACAACGGGCGCTTGCGCACCAGGTTGATGACGCCACCGGGGTCACCGACACCGCCAAACAGCGCACCCGAACCACGCAACACTTCCACGTGGTCGAATTCGGCCAGGTTGTACAAGCGGCGCGAATAGAAACTGGTGGCCACCGACGACAACGCCATGGGCGCGGCGCCGTCGATCTGAATGCTGTCGATGTTGAAGCCGCGCGAGTAGAACTCGTAGGTGTCGCTGGTGGTTTTCTGCACCGTGACCCCTGGGGCCATTTTCAGCGCGTCCTGCAGGCTGGTGACACTTCGGTCTTCGATCAACTGGCTGGACAACACAGACACCGACTGCGGCGTGTCGCGCAAGCTGGTCGGGGTCTTGGAGCCCACGCTCACCGCACCGGTGGTATAAGACCCACTGTTCTCGGTCATCTCGCCCATGCCCTGGCTGGTGATGGCGGTCGACTGCAGCGTGACGCCGTTGCTACTGCTGGTGGCGGGCAGCAGGATCACTGCGCCGTTTTCGATCTGGAAGTTGTAGCCGGTACCTTCAAGCAACAGATGCAGCGCGGTTTCCGATTCCATGTTGCCGGACACGCGCGACGATTGCGCGTTGCCGATCAGTTCGGGGGAATAAAGGAGCTGCAGGCCGGTCTGCTCGCCAAACTCGCGCAAGGCGCTGCCCAGCGGCTGCTTGGGGATATCGATCTTGACCTCTTTGGCAAATGCCGCATCCCCCATCGCCAGCAGCAGCGCCGATACGGACAGGCACAGAATGCCCGCGCGCTTATGCAGTGAAGACGTCCTGCGCCGCCCTTGCCGTACTACGGAACCCATTGTAATCCCCTTGTCGTGATGGTCTTTTCTAATGGTTGGCGTATTGAAAAACGCCCCGCAGAACCCCTTCCCGATCTGCGTCGGCACCTACGCCTTGGTTGAAGGCGTAGATGAGACGAGCGACATTCAGCGAAAATTAATGATTTTTTCATTTTTGTGAACTGACGCGGGCGCGCGGGGCACGCGCCCTTGCAATCAGCTTTGCGCTTCGCGCAGGCGACGGGCCTTTTCTTCCAGCGCCGCGCGCTGTTCAGGCGGCAATGCCTCCAGTTGCAGGTGGGCACGCGCCAGGGCTTCAAGCGCTTGCGGGTCCGCGTCGGGCAATTCACCCAGCGCTTGGGCAAGCTGTGCCACTGTCGGGTTGTCGAACACCATGGCCGGGCTGATATCACGGCGCAGTACCTTGCGGATGCCCGCGACCAGCTTGATGGCGAGCAACGAGTGCCCCCCGGCGGCAAAGAAGTCCTGGTGCAAGCCCAGGGCTGGCTGGTCCAGCAATTGGCCCATGCGCTTGGCCAGCAACTGCTCGAACGCCGTGCGGGCCGGCTGCAGTTCAGCCTCTGGCGGCTGGGGTGCCAGGCTGGCCAAGGCCTGGCGGTCGACCTTGCCATTGGCCAACCGTGGCAATTGCGCAACCACCTGAATACGCCGTGGCAGCAAAGGCCCAGGCAGTTGCAAGGCCAGGTCGCGCCGGATGCTGGCCAGGGGGTCCTGCTCATCGGCGTGCACAACGACAAAGGCTGCCGGTTGCAGCCCCGCCTGAGCGTCCTCGGCAGGCACCGCGACAACCGCCGCCTCGCGCACACAGGGCACCTGCAGCAGCTCGGCTTCCAGCTCGCCGAGCTCGACCCGGAAGCCATTGAGTTTTACCTGCTGGTCTTTGCGCCCGTGCAAGGCCAGACTGCCATCGACCCGATAACGGGCCAGGTCACCCGTGCGATAGAGCCGCTCTCCCGCTGCGAACGGGTTGTCGACGAAAACGTCGGTAGCGCTGTTCAGGTAGCCTCGGCACAGCTGGCGGCCGCTGATGTACAGCTCGCCCAGCACACCCGGAGGCACCAGGCGTTGCTGACCGTCCAGCACATACACCTGGTTGCCCGGCAGCACGCTGCCAAGCCCCACGGGCCCACACCCGGCCGAAGCGGGCGACAGCGCTTGCACCATCACCCCGACCGTGGCCTCGGTGGGGCCATAGTGGTTGAACACGCGACAATCGGCGCGCACTTGGAAAATCCGCTCGAGCAGGCTGGGGGCCGGCGCTTCCCCACCCAGCACCAGGGTGGCCGGCAGACAGGGGTGCTCGGCCTCCAGCAAAGCCGACAGGTGCGAGGGGACGATCTTCAGGCAATCGACATTGCCACCCCTCAGGTAGCCCATGAAGCGCTCAGGATCGCGCAGGGTCTCTTCATCGGCCACCTGCAGGCAGGCACCGTTGTACAGCGCGCCGAACAAGGTGGTATTGCCCAGGTCCGCCGCCACGCCGCTGGTGAAGGCAAACTGCGAACATTGCGCCAGGCCCATCACCTGAGTGGCGCCGGCCAGGTAATTGGCCAACTGGCGATGCTCGATGATCACGCCCTTGGGCTCCCCGGTGGACCCGGAGGTGAACAGGATGTAGGCCGCCTCATCGCCCTGCAGCGGGTAAGGCTGCGTGCATTGGCCCAGGGGTTGCTCCACCAGCATTGCCGGATCAAGCAGCTGCACGCCCTGCATTTGCCAGGGGGCCGACTGCGCGGCCTGGCCAACCACCCAGGCTGCGCCCGCTCGGCTGACAATGTTGGCCTGACGGGCCTGTGGCCACTGCGGGTCCAATGGCACATAGGCCGCACCCAGCCACCAGGTGGCGAGGATCGACTCCACCAACGCGCTCGAACGCGGCAAGGCGACGGCCACCCGCGCACCTGGCCCCACGCCCTGGGCAGCAAGGCTCGCCGCCAGGCGTTGTACGCGTTGTCCCAACGTGCCGTAGCTCAAACGCTGGTCGCCGTGAACCACGACGTCCCGCGTGCAATCGTGCGCCAGCCACTGCGCCAGCCGCGCCATCAACAGCGGCGCAGGCGATGCCGGCAGCGCCGGGTTGAGGGCCAGCAAGCGCGCCTGCTCTGCCTGGTCGACCAGGTTGAAGGCACCCACGGCCTGCGTGGCGTCATCGACAATCCCCTGCAGCAGCATCAGCAACTGCTCAAGCAGGCGCTGCACGCTGGAGGCGTCGTAGCAGTCGGGCAGAAAGTCGAGCCAAAGGGCTTTGCAGTCGCCTTCGGCAGACAGCTGCACCTGCAGCATCAACTCACAGGGCTCGCCGCCACGCGGCGCTTGCTCCAGGCGCCAGCCCTGCGGCGCACTGGCACAGTGCTCACGCGCCGCTGCAAAACCCAGCGCAGGCGGCGCCTCGTCGGGGGCTGCCGCCCAGTATTCCTGCCAGGTCACGTGCTGTGCCGCCAACGTGGCAAGCTGGGCCACCCACTCATCGAAAGGCTGGGCATCGTCAATGCGCAGCTTCAGCGGCAGGGACTTTTCCAGCACCCCAGCGCTGTGGGCAAAATAGTCATAGTCTTCACGGCTGTCATGCCGCCATTGCGCGAGGAATCCGGGTTGCTCGCTGACCCGGCCCAGCAGCACCCACCAGGCTGCCTGCACCACAGTCAACGGTGCGACCTGCAACGCGGCAGCCTGCGCCTGCAGGCCGGCCAGCAGCACCGGGGCCACCTCGGCGTGCACACGTTCCATGGCGCTACCCTGGCTGTCGCCCAGGCGATAGGGCAGCCTGGCGCGGCCGCTCGACTCACCTTGAAGGTGGTCGCGCCAGTAGCGCTGAGCCTGCTCGGCATCCTCATCGATCGCCGTTTCCGCACGCCATTCCAGGTACTGCTCAAAACACCCGGCCTCTTCCGACAGGCGTGTCTCAGGTGCTCCATACAAGGTGATCAGCCCTTCGGCCAGCAGGCCCATGCCGGGACCATCGACCAGTACGCTGGCCACCGCCAGCGTCAGTTGCCAGTGCGTCTGGCCCAAGCGCAGCAGCAAGGCCTGCGCCCAGGGGCCGCCAGCCAGGGAGAAGGCCTGGCCCAACCAGGCCTCGCGCTGCAACTGGGCCTGCGACCCTGACACCAGCGCCAGGTGCGACGTCAGCGGCAGCGAAGTGCAGTCGGCTACAGGGCACCAGCGCAGCCCGTGAAAGCCCGTCACTGCCTGCAGGCGCGCCGTCAGTTCAGGGTGCAACTCAGGCAGCGCTGCCACGGCACGTTGGAGCCGGGGCACATCCAGCTCCCCTTGGATATCCAGGGTGACGCGCCGGGTTGCTTCAGCGAAGGTCGTGGCGCGCTTCAGGGCCTGCAAAGCCCAGTGCTGTTGTGGGCAAAGCGCAACGCTTTCAACCATCATGGTGCTCATGCATCCACCTCCTGTGGGTGCGGCTGCATCGCAGCCAGGCTGGCCCGGTCGAGCATGTCGCCCATGGCCACGACAATCTTGCGCGGCCCCTCGAAGGGGTCACGGGCGTGAGCAATCAGCATGTTGTCCAGCAGAATCACGTCGCCCTTGCGCCAGTCGAAACGCACCGCGCATTGTTCATACAGTTCGCCGATCAGCTGCATCACTTCGTCCTCGATCGGCGAGCCATCGCCGTAGTACACGTTGCGCGGCATACGCTCATTGCCAAACAGTGTCAGCAGGTCTTCGCGCACATCGTCATCCAGGCAGTAAGGGTGGTGCAGTTGCACTTGGTTGAAGAACGAGCGCACGCCACTCCCCGGGTGAGTGATGATGGCGGGGCACGGAGTACGGATCTGCAATTCATCGTCGGCCAGCCATTGCCACTGAATACCGGCAGCATGGCAGCGGGCCTCGACTTCGGCGCGCTGCTCGGTCTTGAAGAAATGCTGCCAGGACACGTCGAGCTTGCCGGTGAACGTGCGCACATACAGCAGGCCCTTGCGCTCGAAGGTCTCACGCAGCGCGGCAGGCAGACGCCGGTACATCTGCCGGCAGTCCACCACCGGGGTGGCGCCGCCGACCGGCGATGGCAGTTCGCAGAAGAACAGTTGCTTACGTGGCCAGCTGTCCTGGTGGGCGCTTTCGTTGTGGAAGAGAATCATCTTCTTCTCGGGATAGGGCGTGGACCGATAGGTGTTCTGCCCGCCCTCCTTCTTCGGCAGGTCGCCGTAATTGCCGTACAAACCTGGCTGTACCGCCTCGGCGAATGCCTCGAACGCCTGGCTGTCAGGCACGCTGAAGCCTCGGAACAGAATGCCGCCGTGATGCAACAGTTTTTCTTCGACCCAGGCACGATTGGCCGCGATCCAGCCCGTTACGTCCAGCCCAGGGTCGGTCGGCTCCAGCAGCAGTGGGAATACCTGGTCCGGCACCAGCAGGGACTCGCGAATCGGACGTTGTGCCCCTGCTGCAGGGCGGGTCTGGTTCTTTTTCAGGAACTTGTCCAGCTTGTTGGCTTTACCGGCAGGTGCTGGGCTGGCCGCCGCGTCTTGAATTGGCATGGTCATGTCTTCCACTCTCACGCTCTGGTCACATGTGATCTGCTCGAGAACGGCTATCCAGCCGTCCACGAACCCCTGGATCTCAGCCTGCTCGAACAACGCTGAGGCGTATTGCCAATGGCCACTGAGTTCGGCCTGCTGGCCCTGCTCGACGAACAGCGCCATGTCGAATTTCGATTGCTGCGACACACTGGGCAGCGCTTCAACGCTCAACCCCTCGATACCCGCAGTAGGCAGGGGCAAGTCGTTCATCACGAACAACACCTGCACCAGCGGGCTGATGCCCTTGTGCCGTGGCACCCGTGCGGCCTCCACGATCATGTCCAGCGGCAAGTCCTGATGCTCGAATGCGTTGAGCAGCTGCTCGCGACCCTGGGCCAGGAACTGGGCGAACGTGCTGCCTGGCACCTGGCGTGAGCGCACCGGTAGCACGTTGACGAAGAAGCCGATCAAGCCTTCCAGCTCAGCCTGCTGACGACCGGCGTAGTCGACGCCCACCACCACATCGTCACTGCGGGTCAAACGGTGCAAATAGGCCTGGAACGCGGCCAGGATCACGCTGTACAGCGTGACGTGGGCCTGTGCCGCCAATTCGTTCAGCGCTGCGGTCAACCCATCGCGAAGGCGGAACGAGACGCTGCCGCCTTCATGGCTGGCGTGTGCCGGCCGCGGCTGGCGCAGCGGCAACGGCAGCCGCCCGGAGTAGCCGGCGAGCGTGCCGGCCCAGTACTGCGCCTGTCGCTGCAGCACACCGGCGTCCTGCAACGCTTGCTGCCAATGGGCAAAGTCCGAGTACTGCAGCGCCAGAGCCGGCAGTGGCGAGTGGTCGCCCGCGCGCAATCTTGCATAGATCTGCACCAGCTCATTGGCCATGACTGCCATCGACCAGCCATCGGAGATGATGTGGTGCATGGAATAGAACAGCACGTGTTCCAACGGCCCCAGCCGCGCAACCTGCATCCGCAGCAGCGGCCCTTGATCGAGTACGAAGGGGTAGGCTTCGTTGGCCAGCGCCTGGTTCGCCACCTGGGCTTCCTGCTCGGCCCGGCTCAGGCCCGACCAGTCGTAAACCGGCAACTCGACGGCCAACTGCGGCGCAATCAAGGCAATGGGTTCACCTTCGCTGTCCTGACCATAGGTAGTGCGCAACACCTCGTGGCGCTCGACCACGGCCTGCAAGCTGGCATGAAGCAGCTCGACCGACAGTTCGCCGCGCAGGCGCAACGCCATGGGCATACCGTAGGCAGCACTGCCTGGTGATAGCTGTTCCACCACCCACAACCTGCGTTGCACCAGCGCCAGCGGCGCGCGCGTAGTGCCCGAACGGGCGTGCAACACCGGCAGCGCTGGCCGTGCAAGCTCCTCGCAGCCGAGGCAGGCAACGAAGTCGTCCAGCCGCGGATGGTCGAACAGCGCACGCAGCTTGAGGCCTGGCGCCAATTGCTGACGCACACGCGCAACCACCTGGGTCGCCAACAACGAATGCCCGCCCAGCGCAAAGAAGTCGTCGCTGCGCCCTACCCGCTCGACATCCAGCACTTCGGCCCAGATTGCCGCCACCTGTAGCTCGTGCTCGCCTTGGGGTGCGACATAGGTATGCGCCAGTTGCTCCAACTGCGGTTGCGGCAGGGCCTTGCGGTCAAGCTTGCCATTGGCCGTCAGCGGGAGCCCGGCGAGGAACGAAAGATGGGCCGGCACCATATGCTCGGCCAGCACCGCCTTGAGCGCCGCACGCAAGGTGTCACGCAGGCCCTGTTGAGCCTGGGGGCTGTCCAGCAGCGCCGACTCGGCGGGGACCAGGTAGGCCACCAGTTGCGTGCCGCCAGGCCCTTCCTGGGCCAGCACCGTCGCCTCGCGTACAGCCGGTTGCTCCACCAGCCGGGCTTCGATTTCCCCCAGCTCGATACGGAAACCACGCACCTTGACCTGGTGATCGATACGTCCGTTGTATTCGATGATGCCGTTGGCTCCACACCGTGCAAGGTCACCGGTGCGGTAAAGCCGCCCGCCGCCTTGCTCGCTGGTATCGAAGGGGTTAGGCACGAAACGTTCGGCCGTCAGCCCAGGGCGGTTGAAGTAACCCCGCGCCAGGCCGGCCTGGCCGACGTGCAGTTCGCCACGACAGCCCTGGGGCGCGAGCTCGAACTGGTCGTCCAGCAAGTACCAGGACAAATCGCCAATGACCCTGCCCAAGGGGCTGGTTACAACGCCCTGCAAGTCTTGGCGGGTGACCGGACGGTAAGTGACGTGCACCGTGGTCTCGGTGATGCCGTACATGTTGATCAAGCGTGGCCGGGCATCGCCGAACTGCTCGAACCAAGGCGCAAGGCTTGCCACATCCAGTGCTTCACCGCCAAACACCACGTAGCGCAATGCAAGCACCTGCCCGCCCTGCGCTCCTGCGCAGGCGGCGCGAATGAGCGGCTTGAACGCCGATGGGGTCTGGTTGAGCACGGTGACGCGCTCTTGCACCAGCAACTCATGGAAGTCTTCAGCCGAGCGCGCCACGTCCTGCGGCACGATCACCGCCCGCCCGCCGTACAGCAAAGCGCCGAACAGTTCCCAAACCGAGAAATCGAAGGCGTAGGAATGGAACACCGTCCAGACATCCTCGGCGTTGAAGCCGAAATCGTCCTGGGTCGCCTCGAACAGGCGGGTGACGTTGTCGTGCGCCAGCAGGGTACCCTTGGGTTTACCGGTGGAGCCTGAGGTGTAGATCACATAAGCCAGGTTCTGCGGTTGCACCCCGCTGTCGGGGTTGGCATCGCTGTAGCTGGCCCAGGCGCCATCGCCAGTGCCCACATCCAGGCAATGCACCGCCTGGGGTGCCGACAGCCGCTGCTGCAGATGCGGCTGGGTCAGCACCCATTGCACGCCGCTGTCCTGCAGCATGTACGCCAAGCGTTCGCTAGGGTAATGCGGGTCCAGAGGCAGGTAGGCGCCCCCGGCCTTGAGGATGGCCAGCAGGCTGACCACCATTTCCAGGCTACGCTCCAGCGCCACCCCTACCCGCACATCCGGCCCCACCCCAAGCTCGCGCAGGCGGTGCGCCAGGCGGTTGGCACGGCGGTTGAGCTGGCCGTAGCTCAGGTGCTGGCGGTCCAGGGTCACGGCAATGGCCTGCGGGTCCTGCGCCACTCGCTGCTCGATCAGCTGGTGCAGGCATTGGCTTTGCGGGTAGTGGGCGGACCGAGGGTTCCAGGCTTGCATGACCTGCCGCTGCTCTTGGGCATCGAGCAAGGCCACCCGGGCAATGGCCAGGTGCGGCGCTTGAGCCACCCCATGCAGCAAACGCAGCCAGTGCCGGGCCAGGCGTTCGATGGTCGCGCCATCGAACAGCTCGGTTGCGTAGGTCAGCGACGCCGCCAGCGTGGCGCCGTTGTCGACGGTGTCCAAGGTCAGGTCGAACTGCGCAGAGCCATGGGCGTGCGGCCACGGCTCCAGGCTCAGCCCCGGCAAGCTGTGAACGGCGCGTCGGCCCTGGCCTTGATGGTTGAACATGACCTGGAACAGCGGGCTATGGCTTTGGCTGCGCTCAGGTTGCAACGCCTCTACCAGCTGCTCGAACGGCAGGTCCTGGTGCATCTGTGCGCCCAATGCCGCCTGTTTCACTTGCTGCAGCAAGCTGGCAAACGTCGTGTCAGGCGCGAATTCGGCTTTCATCACTTGGGTATTGACGAAGAAACCGATCAACTGCTCCGTATCGACCTGCGTACGGTTGGCGATGGGTACGCCCACTCGAATATCGGTTTGCCCCGAGTAACGCCGCAGCACGCTCTGCCAGCTGGCCAACAACACCATGAACAGCGTGGCATCCGCCGAGCTGGCCAGGGCCCGCAGCGAGCGTGTCAGAGGCTCATCGAGCACCAGCTCCAGGCGCGCGCCAGCGTGGCTCTGCACGCTGGGCCGTGGCCGGTCCACAGGCAGATCCAGCAACGGTTGCTCGGCGCCAAGTTGGGCCCGCCAGTAGGCCAACTGGCGGTCGCGCTCGCCTGCCTCCAGCCATTGGCGCTGCCATTGAGCGAAATCAGCGTACTGGACAGCCAGCGCTGGCAGTGTGACAGGCTGACCCTGACGGTGCCCCTCGTACAGCTGCACCCACTCATCGACCATGATCGGTATGGACCAGCCATCGGTGACGATGTGGTGCTGGGTGACGATCAGTACATGCTCGTCCTCACGCAGCTGCAACAACCGTACGCGCAACAGCGGCCCGTGCTCCAGGTCGAACGGGCGCTGAATTTCCGCGTCGATGCAGGCCTGCACGCCTGCATCATCCCGGCCCTGCAGAATATCCACGGTGCAAGCCAGCGGCAGGCTGGGGTGAATGACCTGGTAGACCTGATCACCGTGCTGGCTGAAGGTCGTGCGCAATGGTTCGTGACGGGCAATCAGGTCGTTGAAACTGCGCTTCAGGGCTGCGACATCCAGTGCCCCGGTCAAACGCAGGACCGCCGGCACATGGTATGCCGCGCTGTCAGGTTGCAACTGCCAGAGGAACCAGTGACGTTGCTGGCCGTAGGACAACGCCAATGGCTGATCCCGGGCGACCTTGGGGATACCGCCCCGGCTGGCCTGTGGCGCGACCACGGCCAGCGCGGCGAAATCAGCCAGCACTGGCGCCTCGAACACGCTGCGCAGCGGCAGGTCGAGGCCCAGGGCTTGGCGCACCCGGGAGATCATCTGCGTGGCCAGCAACGAGTGGCCGCCCAGTTCGAAGAAGTGGTCGCCGCGCCCGACGCGGTCCAGTTTCAGCACTTGTGCCCATACTTCTGCGACCTGCGCCTCCAGGGCATTCTGCGGTGCTTGATAGCTCTGTTGCAGCAGGCTGGCGTCGGCCTGTGGCAGGGCCTTGCGGTCCAGCTTACCGTTGGGCGACAACGGCATTGCCGGGAGGAACAGCAGGAAGGCCGGAACCATGTGCTCGGGCAGGCTTGCCTTGAGCGCATCGCGCAAGGTGTCACGCAGCACCGCTTCGCTCTGAAGGTCGCCGGCCTGCACGCCCTCGACAGGCACCACGTAACCCACCAACTGCAGGCCACTGGGTGTCGGTTGCGCCAGTACCACGGCCTCGCGCACCAAGGCGTGGCCCAGCAGATGACCTTCGATCTCGCCCATTTCCACGCGGAAACCTCGGACCTTGACCTGGTGGTCGATTCGCCCGCTGTATTCCAGCACCCCGTCGGTACGGTAGCGGGCCAGGTCACCGGTGCGGTACAGGCGCCCGCCCCCCGCCACACTGGAATCGAACGGGTCCGGCACGAAACGCTCGGCAGTCAGCGCCGGCCGGTTGAAGTAACCCCGCGCCAGGCAGCCATTGCCGCCGATCAACAGCTCTGCCACAACCCCCACAGGCGCCAGCGCGAAGCCGCTGTCGCACAGGTAGGTGGCACGCCCATCGATGGCCGTACCGATCGGCACGCTGGCCTTGGGCAACGGCTGCTGTGCGCTGAATGAACAATCGAACACCGTCGACACTACCGTGGCTTCGGTAGGCCCGTAGGTATTGAGCAGGCGCACGTCCTTGAGGCAGGAAGCAAACCAGTCGTTCAGCCCTTCGGGCGGCATGGCTTCGCCACCCACATGCACTTGGCGCAACGCCCCACAGGAGGACGCACCACGCATGTGCGCGGCGAACAGCCGCCAGTACGCAGTGGGCAGGTCGGCCACGGTCACGCCGTGGCGGATGATGGTGTCGGTCAGCGTCTCGATATCCCATCGCTGCTCACCCCGCATCACCACCTGTGCACCCTGGCACAGCGCCGGGTATAGCTGCTCGACGAAGCCGTCGAAACTGACGGTGGCGAACTGCAGGACCTTGTCTTCGGGGGTGAGTCGCGAATAGTCCGCGGCCACCTGGCAAAACGCCGACAGCTCGCCGTGGGCGATGGCCACGCCCTTGGGCTTGCCGGTGGAACCGGAGGTATAGATCACGTAGGCGAGGTTGGTCGGCACAGTCAACGGCAGCGGATTGCTGTCGCTGTAGCCCAGCAGCGTTTCAGGGGTTGCGCCCAGGTCCATGCGCCGAACGCCGGCCAGGGCCGGCAGGTTCGACGCCAGGTGAGGTTGGCTCAGCAGCAGTTCGATACCACTGTCCTGCAGCATGTGCTCCAGCCGCTCATGCGGGTAGGACGGGTCCAGCGGAACGTAGGCGCCACCCGCCTTGAGAATCGCCAACAGGCCGACGATCAGGTCAAGGCCGCGCTGCGCCGCGATGCCCACACGCACATCCGGGCCCACGCCCTGTTCGCGCAACGCGTGCGCCAGGCGGTTGGCTCGACGGTTCAGCTCGTCGTAGCTCATGCACTGGTCGTCCAGCACCAGCGCGGTGGCCTGCGGCCGTGCCCGGGCCTGCTCTTCGATCAGTTGCATGGCGTTGGGCGCCAGCGCGGCGGCGTTGGGCAGCGGGTTGCAGTCGTTTACCAGCTGCCGGTACTGCGCAGCATCGACCAGCGGCAGTTCGGCGACGGCCAACTCGGGCTGGCCGAGGCTCGCCAGCAGCGTCAGCCAGTGACCCACAAGACGCTGGATGCGATCAGCATCGAACAGGTCGGAGGCGTAGCTGAACGACGCGGTCACGCCATCCGAGCGCTCAAGGGTATCCAACGACAAATCGAACTGCGTGGTCTGTTCCAGCCACTGCACTTCCTCCACGTGCAAGCCCTGTACGCTGTCGCCGGAGACCTTCTCGCCCACATCCAGCAGGTGGTTGTACATCACCTGGAACAATGGATTGTGCCCAAGCCCGCGCTCGGGCTTGAGCTGCTCGACCAGCACGTCGAAGGGGATGTCCTTGTTGGCCTGGGCCTGCAGGGTCGTTTCCTTGACCGCCGCCAGCAGTTGGCCGAAGGTCTGCGCAGGCGCGATGCCCACCCGGGCGATGATGGTATTGACGAAAAAGCCGATCAGGCCTTCCAGCTCCACGCGGTTGCGATTGGTGACGGGAATGCCGATGTTCAGCGTCTGGCGCCCGCTGTAACGGGACAACAGCAGCGCGAACGATGCCAGGAACACATGGAACAGCGTGGCATTGGCGGCTACGGCCAGGCGCCGCAGTTGGCACGTCAGTTCGCCAGGCAGATGCACGTCGATGCGCCCACCCCGATAGCTCTGCTGCTGCGGGCGCAAGCGGTCGGCCGGCAGTTCCAGTACCGCAAAGTCGTCTTCCAGTTTCGCTTTCCAGAACGCCAGCTGCGCCTGCAATTGGCCATCGGCCAGGCGCTGGCGCTGCCAGGCGGCGTAGTCGGCATACTGCACGGCTAGCGCCGGGCGCTGAACGGGGTGCCCCCCGGGGCCAGCGTTGTACACTGCGGCCAGTTCACGCACCATGACGCTCATCGACCAGCCGTCGGAAACGATGTGGTGCAACGACACGGCCAGCAGGTGCTCGGCCGCAGCCGTGCGCAACAGCGCGACGCGCAGCAACGGCCCTTGGCCAAGGTCGAAGGGGCTGGCGAACAACTGATCCAGGTGCGGCTTTACCCCATCAGCGGTCAGGCCCGTCAAGTCCCGGGTCTCTATGAGCACTGGCGCTGCAGGCATCACCACCTGCCAGGGCAGCCCATCTTCTTCGCAGAACACGGTGCGCAGGGTTTCGTGCCGAGCGACCAGCGCGTCGAATGCTGCCTGCAGCGCGCCCAGGTCGAGCGCCCCCTGCAACGTCACTGCCAGGGGGGTATTGTAGGCAGTGCTGGCGGGGTTGAGCTTCCAGAACATCCACTGCCGGTATTGCGCATGCGAAACAGGCAAGCGCTCGCCCCTGTCCAGCACCTGGATCTCGTCGCCGCCGGTTTGCTCCAGGCCTTCGAGCGCCTGCGTGAATGCGTGCAGGTCGCGGGTATCGAATAGCACACGCAAGGGCACTTCCAACTGCAGTTGCTGGCGAATGCGCGACACCACCTGCGTGGCCAGCAACGAATGGCCGCCCAGCGCGAAGAAGTTGTCGTCCAGCCCTACCTGCTCCACCTGCAACACCTGCCCCCAGATCGCCGCCACCTGGGTTTGCAGCCCTGTCACCGGGGCGCGGTAATCCACCTGGGTGGCCACGGGTTGCGGCAGTGCGCCCAGATCGACCTTGCCGTTGGCAGTCACGGGCAGGTGCGGCAAGAGCATCAGGTACTGCGGCACCATGTGCTCGGGCAGCGCCTGGCGCAGAGCCAGGCGTACGTTGTCGGTGAAGGCCTGGCAGCCGGCCTCGTTCGAGGGCCATGCGCGCGGCACCAGATACGCTGCCAATTGCCGGTTGTCCTGCTCGCCGACCACCCGCACCACCACATTGTCCAGCTCTGGCAGCTGGCGCAGGCAACTGTCGATTTCCGCTGTTTCCACGCGATAGCCACGAATCTTGAGCTGGCCGTCCATGCGCCCGGCAAACGACAGCTGGCCTTGGCCGTCGCGCCGCACCCAGTCGCCGCTGCGGTACAGGCGAGCGCCTTGGCCCGCTGGGTCTGGTACAAACCGCTCGGCGGTCAGTGCTGGCTGCGCCAGGTAGCCCCTGGCCAGGCCCGCCCCGCCAAGGAACAGTTCACCACGCGCTCCACTGGGGACGGGCAGCAGGCAAGCGTCGAATACATGGGCACTCAGGTTGGCCAGAGGGCGCCCGAGCAATGCCTGCCCCTGGATTTCATGCGTCAGCACACCCACCGTGGTTTCGGTGGGGCCATAGTGGTTGATCAAACGCAGGCCCGGTGCCAGCGTGGCGATGCGGGCAATCAATGCCGGGGCAATGGCTTCCCCCCCCACCACCAGGCAGCGCCCAGGCAGGGCATCGCGGCCAGCAGCGAGCATCGCCTGCAGGTGCGACGGCACCATCTTCACCGCGTCGATGGCATGCAGGCGCAGATAACCCGCGAAGGCCTGGGCGTCCAACACCGTATCCCTGGACAGCATGTGCAGGGTCTTGCCATTGCACAGTGCCCCGTAAAACATGGTGTGCCCCAGGTCTGCCGCCGGCGTGGTGACCATCGCCAGGCTGTGCAGTTCATGCACCTGCATGCGCTCGCCCACGCCACGCACATAGTTGGCCAGGGCGCCGTGGCTGATTGCGACGCCCTTGGGCGTGCCGGTGGTACCCGAGGTGTAAATCACATACGCGAGGTTGTCGGCGCTGACCGGCACACACGGCGACGGCGCCTCAGGGTAATCGCGCGCCGGGTCGATGCACTCGATGCCTGGCGCCAGCTTGAGCTGCCCGGCCGGCGCCAGCACCCGCTTGACCTGGCTGTCGGCCAACATGAAATCCAACCGCGCCTGCGGCTGCTCCGGCTCCACAGGCAAATAAGCGGCGCCGGCCTTGAGCACTGCCAGGATGGCGACCAGCATGTCGAGGGAACGATCGGCCAGCACTGCCACGCGCTCATCTGGTTGCACGCCAGCGTCGAGCAGCACGCGGGCAAGGCCGTCAGCACGGGCTTGCAACGCACCATAGCTGATCTGGCGGGCGCCACTGACCGCCGCCACATGGTGTGGATCACGGGCAGTAGCGGCGTCGATCAGGTCATGGATGCAGCCTGTCGCTTCGACCACACTCGGCGCCACCAAGGCCGGTGCATCACCCAATGGCAGCTCGCCCACCGGGCCCTGCACCCCCTCGGCCAGGCCCTGCAGCAGTTGCAACCAGTGCTGGCTTAAGGTCACCAACGTCGAGTGCTCGAAACGGTCCGCCGCATAGGTGAACACCGCGTGCAGGCGGCCGGCACTTTCGTAGGTGTCCAGCGCCAGGTCGAAACGCGCACTGTGCTTGTCCAGGGCGACCTTTTCCAGGGTCAACCCACTCGCCAGTTGAATCTGCCCCGCATCGGCGATGGCCGACTGATGATTGAACAGCACCTGGAACAGGGGGCTGTGGCTGGCGCTGCGCTCAACGCCCAAAGCCTCCACCAACTGCTCGAAGGGCAGATCCTGGTGTGCCTGGGCACCCAGCGCGGTGTCCTTGACGCGGCTCAGCAGCTGCGCCACGTCCATCAGCGGATCGAGCTCGGTGTGCAACACTTGGGTGTTGATGAAGCAGCCGATCAAGCCTTCCACTTCGCTGCGGTGGCGGTTGGCAACCGGTACGCCGACACGGATCGCTCGCTGACCGCTATAGCGCTGCAGCAGCAGCTTGAACGAGGCCAGCAGCACCATGAACAAGGTCACGCCCTGGGCTTTGGCGAGGATACCCAGGCGTGCGGCCAGGGCCGGTTCAACCTGCAGTTCCACACGCTTGCCACGCAAGCTGGGTACTGCGCGTAGCGGGTGATCGAACGGCAGATCGAGCGCCGTGTGGTCGTCGCCCAGCTGAGCACGCCAATACGCCAGTTGCCGCGCCTGCTCGCCCGCTTCCAGCCAACTGCGCTGCCACACCGCGTAATCGCGATATTGAATGGGCAAGGCCGGCAACGAGAGCGGCACTTGCTTACAGGCAGCGTCATACAGCCGCACGAATTCATCGACCAGTACATTGAGCGACCAGCCGTCGGCGACGATGTGATGCAGCGTCAGCAACAGCACGTGCTCGCAGGTTTGCAGCTTGACCAGCTGTACCCGCAGCAACGGCCCGCGGGCCAGGTCGAATGGCGCCTGTGCCTCGGCTGCGCCGAGCGCCGTGACCTGCTGCTCGCGTTCGCCCGCCTCCAAAAGGCTCAGGTCATGGCGGGTGATGGCCACGGCCGCAGGCTCCAGCACCTCCTGCAGCCATTCATCGGCGTCAGCGCGCAGGCGGGTACGCAAGCTTTCATGACGTGCAACCAACTGATCGAACGCGCTTTGCAGCGCCGCTACATCGAGGTCCCCTTTGAGTCGCACCGCCATAGGCAGGTTGTAGGCCGCGCCCTGCGGGTCCAGTTGCCAGAGAAACGCCATACGCCGCTGTGCATAGGAGAGTCGGTCACGGCCCGCAGTGGCGACATTGGCCGGGATTGGAAACACGGCGAAATCCACCCCCTCTTTCTGCAGCGCGGCAAGGAACAATGGGCGTTTTTCCGGCGGCAGCTCAATGAAGCGGCGAGCGAGTTTCAACGAATCTTCGGCATTCATGCGATGCGTCCTTAGCAATAGGAAGCGGGACCACAGGACCCAGTCATCCCACAAGGACGAAACAGCGAAGGTCCGATTTAGCCCCGCAGGCGCGGGCGATGCCCGGCAAATGTGACTGGGCTCAAGCGTTGGGCTGTTCAAGCCAAGGCAAGGGCTCAAGCAAGAGCGCGCCAGAAGGCCTCGAGTGAGCGAGGTCTTCTGGCGTGCGTTGACATGGGTGGGTAGTGGCGCCTGAAACGCGCCTCAAGCCGAGGCTTGCCTCAGAGCCGGCCAAGACAGGCGGCGCCCATCGCGCTCCAGGCAGGCCCTGAGCATGCGCAGCACCTTGGCCTCATGCTGATGAATGAACAGGTGGCCACCTGGCAAGACATCCAGAGAGAAGCCTGAGGCGCCCTCCAACTGCCAATCGATCAACTGCGCCTGGGTTACCGTGTCGCTCGCACCACCCAGCACGTGAATCGGGCATTCCAGGGGTTCGCGCAGCGTGTACCGGTAGCCTTCGCACAGCAGGGTATCGGCCCGCGACGGCGCCGCCGCGCCCGAGGCAATCAATGCCAACGGCGCGGGGGCATCGGCGCCGCGCAATGCATGGGCCATCTCGAACGCCAGCAATGCCCCCAAGCCATGCCCGAACAACGCATACGGCCCGGTGATCCTGGGCAGGATTTCGCCCGCCAGCTGACCTGCCAAGGCCACCATGTCCGTCTGCGGGGGCTCGCCGATACGCCCTGCGCGGCCAGGCAGCTCCACCGGCAGCACGCTCAGCCATGCGGGCAGGGTGTTGCGCCAGTGCAAGTACACCCTGGCGCTGGCCCCCGAATAAGGCAGGCAGAACAGCTGCACATTGGCCATGTCCAGCACCCGCATTGGACCGCCTGGGCGGTCGAATACCGAGGTCATGGGTGGTACTCCTCAGTGGTGAGCGGCAGCCAGCGCCTCGGCAAAGCGCTGCGCCACGTCATCGATCTGCGGCGCGCTGATGATCAGCGGCGGCAGGAAGCGCACCACCGCGCCATGGCGCCCACCCAGCTCCAGGATGAGGCCGCGCTTGAGGCATTCTCGTTGCACCTTGGGTGCGAGTTCACGATGTGCCAGCGGATGGCCCAACGCGTCGCACGGGCCGTGCGGGTCGACCAGCTCCACCCCGAGCATCAAGCCACGGCCGCGGATATCACCCAGCTGCGGATAGTTTTTCTGCAACGATTGCAAATGACCACGCAGGCGCTGGCCCATGGCCTCGGCATGCTCGGCCAGGCGGTGTTCGACCAGGTAGTTGATGACCGCAGACCCTGCGGCCATGGCCATCTGGTTGCCGCGGAAGGTGCCGGCATGGGCGCCGGGTTTCCAGGTGTCGAGCCAGTCGCGGTAGACCACCACCGCCAGCGGCAGGCTGCCACCGATGGCTTTGGACAGGGTGACTACATCCGGCACGATGCCGGCGTGCTCGAAAGCGAACATCCGCCCGGTGCGGGCGAAGCCGCTCTGGATTTCATCGACGATCAGCGCCACGCCGGCCTGTTCGGTAATACGGCGCACACCCTTTAGCCACTCGATATCGGCAGGCACCACGCCACCCTCGCCCTGCACCACTTCCAGTATCACGGCAGCGGGCAACGGCACGCCGCTTTCCGGGTCGAGCAGCAGGTTTTCCAGGTAATGCAGGTTGGCCTTGACCCCGGCTTCGCCACCCAGGCCGAATGGGCAACGGTAATCGTAGGGGTACGGCATGAACTGCACACCATTACCCAGCAACGCACCCAACGGCTGCTTGGGGCCATGGCTGCCCATCAGGCTCAGCGCGCCCTGGCTCATGCCATGGTAGGCACCCTGGAAGGCCAGCACGGTGCTGCGCCCGGTGGCGCTGCGCACCAGTTTCAGCGCCGCCTCGACAGCATCGGTACCGGTAGGGCCGCAGAACTGCACCCGGGCTTCGCGGCGCAGCGCTTCGGGCAGGATGCCGAACAGGTCCTGGACAAAGCGGTCCTTGACCGGCGTGGTCAGGTCGAGGGTGTGCAGGGGTATTTCATCGGCCAGTACCCGCTGTATCGCCTCGATCACCACCGGGTGATTGTGGCCTAGCGCCAGGGTACCGGCCCCGGCCAGGCAGTCGATGAACTGGCGGCCTTCGACATCCTCGACATGAATGCCACGGGCGCGCTTGAGCGCCAGCGGGATGCGCCGGGGGTAACTGCGGGCGTTGGATTCCTGTTGCTGCTGGCGTTGCAGCAAGGGCGAGTCGTTGAACTCGTACAGCGGTTGCGGCGCGCTGGCCGGCGGGACTTGGGCAAGGCTGGAAGCGGTCGACATGGGTAGATCCTCGCAAGCAAGCGAATGTGCGGGTAGTTGTCGCTTGGGAAACGCTTGGCTGCGGGGGGGATTTAGCGGTTGTTGTGGGATTTTTTGTGGTCGTTGCCGGCGATGGGGCCGGTACAGGCTAGGAAGATCAGGCGCCCGAGCGCGCCGGCACTTGCAGCAACACCCTTAGGCCATCGCCCTGGCTGTCGAAGCGCAAGCTGCCGGCACAGCGCTGCACGATCGCCTGCACGATCGCCAGCCCCAGCCCACAACCACCGCTCTGTCCATGCCGCCAGAAACGCTCGGTGAGGTGTTGCAGGTCGTCTGCAGCAATGCCCGGCCCGTGGTCGCGGACCATGAAGCCCACCTGCCCATCGGCCATCTGCACCTCCAGCTCCACCTCGGTGTCACCGCCATGGCGCAGGGCGTTGTCCAGCAGGTTGCGCAAGGCAGCCACTGCCAGAGGTGCGGGCATACCGAGGTAGATGCGGGTGGCGTCCTCAGGCAGGCGGACGACGATGCGCCGGTTGTCACCGCCACCGGCATCCTGCACCGCCTGGCGGGCGACCTGCTCGGCGCTGCACTGCAGGCCATCCTCGAACGACAGGCTGCCCTCGACACGCGCCAGCATCAGCAGTTGCTCCAGGGTGCGGTGCATACGGTCAGTACCCTGCTCGGCATGTTCCAGCGCCTGCTCGCGCACTGCGCCGTCGGTCATGCGTGCCACCTGCAGGTGGGTCTTGATCGCGGTCAGCGGGCTACGCAGTTCGTGGGCGGCGTCGTCGGTCAGGCGGCGCTCGCGCTCGAGGGTCTGGGCGATGCGCAGGAACAGCTGGTTCTGGGTATCGAGCAGCGGCTGCAGCTCACTGGGCAAGCCTGCCACCTGCAGCGGCTCGACGCTGTCGGCACGCCGCCTGCGCAGGGCATCGCGCATGCGGTTGAGCGGCTCCAGGCCTTTGCCCAGGCCGATCCACACCAGCCCCAGGCTGCCGAGCAAGGCCATCAGTACCGGTGCCGAGGCCGCCAGCAGTATCGACTGGTTCAGCGCCTCGCGTTCCATGTGGCGGTCGGCGGTAGTAATGCGTACATCGCCATGGTTGTAGGTGAAGGTACGCCACGACGCGCCGTCGATGGTCTGGTCGCGAAAGCCGCTGCGCTGGTCGTCCATGGCGCCATCGTGCTTGTGGTTGCTGGCAAGGATTTCACCCCGCAGCGAACTCACCTGGCAGGCCATGCCGTCGGGCACGCTGAACTGGTCGGCGGAAAAGTGCGCATCTTCACCCTTGGCGGCCAGCGGCTGCGGCAACTGGTCGATCAACCCGGCGACCATGCGCGCCGAAGCCACCAGGCGTTGGTCGAGCGAGAACATCATCTGCTGGCGCAGGTCGCGCAGCATCCACGCGGCGGCCAGCACCCAGATGATGATGAAGGCGCTGCCAAGGATCAGGCTCAGGCGTACCCGCAAGCTCATGATGCCGCTTCCTCCGGTGCCTGCGCCGGGCCAAGGCGGTAGCCCAGGCCGCGCACGGTCTCGACGATGCTGTTGCCAAGTTTGCGGCGCAGGTGGTGGATGTGCACGTTGAGGGCATTGCTTTCGACTTCGTCGCTGAAGCCGTACACGCAGTCCTTGAGCTGCTCGCTGGAGAGCACGCGGCCGGGGTTTTGCAGCAGCGCCTGGAGCAAGGCCTGCTCGCGGCGCGACAGGTCGACGGGTTGGCCGGCCAGGCTTGCTTCGCAGCTGCTGGGGTCATAGCGCAGCGGCCCATGCTCGATCACGTTGACCGCCCGCCCGGCCACCCGGCGCAGCAGGGTATGCAGGCGCGCGGCCAGCTCGCGCAGGTCGAAAGGCTTGAGCAGGTAGTCGTCGGCGCCGGCCTGCAGGCCATCCACCCGGTCGGTGACCGCATCGCGTGCCGTCAGCACCAGCACTGGCAGGTCCACCCCTTGCTGGCGCAGGCGGCGCAGCAGCTTGAGGCCGTCTTCGTCGGGCAGGCCCAGGTCGAGGATCATCACGTCGAACTGCGCGGCCTGGAGAATGGCCCGGGCGCTGGCGGCGTTGGCCACGCGGTCCACGGTCAGGCCCTGTGCGGTGAGGCCGGCGCAGATGCCGCTGGCGATCAGGTCGTCGTCCTCGCAGAGCAGAACGTGCATGGTTGGAGCTCCCGGGGTGGTGTGGCTGGCATTGCACTATGGGGGGATTAAGGGGGGATTATGGGCTTTTTTTGGGGGGATGGGAGGTGGGGATCCGGGTGCATGACGTGAGGTTTTTGGCGTTCATGAAATCGAGCGCCGCCCGCGCGGCGCTTCGCGGGGCGCTTGCCTTGGGATCTTCAGCGCCCTTGCGATCGAGCGCCGCCCGCGCGGCGCTTCGCGAAGCGCTTGCCTTGGGGTCTTCAGCGCCCTTGAGATCGAGCGCCGCCCGCGCGGCGCTTCGCGGGGCAAGCCCGCTCCCACATTTGTTGCAACGTGCCATGGCCTGTGAGGCCATAGTTGCCAGCCTTGTTGGCATGAACCAAT
>NZ_JBDFPP010000023.1:0-65391 GCF_039672635.1 Pseudomonas sp. P39-UII1 | reverse complement strand
TATCGGCGCTTGGGTGTTGAAAGGAGGAGGGGTGATTTCTCCCACGGTCTGTACTGCTGCGAACAGTCAGAAGCGAGCTATGTCCCTCCTCCTCCCTTCAAGTCCTACCATACAAGCGGGCTTGCCCGCGATGCGCCGCGCGGGCGGCGCTCGGTCTCAAAGGCGCTGAAGATCCCAAGGCAAGCGCTTCGCGATGCGCCGCGCGGGCGGCGCTCGATCTCAAGGGCGCCACAACCCTCAAGCCATGCACCCACCAGCCCCAACCCGTTCAAAAGCCCTCTAAGCCACCCCCACCAACACCGGCACCTGCACCCGGTCAATCACCTTCGCGCTGATCGACGGGTCCAGCAACCGCCCCAACCGCGACAGGTGCCGGTGGCCCATGATGATCAGCTCGCATTGCAACGCCTGCGCCTTGGCGACAATGGCATCCACCGGCTGCCCGGCAACCATGCAGCCCTGGCTGGCGAACCCGGCCTGCTGTAGCAAAGCGACAGCCTCGGCCACCGCGCTGTCGCCCAACCGTTGTTCCTCACAGGCAGCGGGGTATTCCTCCAGTTCCTCTTCGGTGTACGGCGCAGGCTTGTCGTGCACGGCGAAAGTCGAGTCGATGGCCAGCAGCACATGCAGCTCGTGCTCGCCGGGGCGGCAGTAGCGGCGGGCGAGGGCGAGCAGGGCAGCGCAGGCGTGGGAGGCGTCGATGGCGATGAGGACGGGGCTGGGCATGCGGAATCCTTGCTGAAGCTGACGGGTGGGTTGTCTGGACTGGCCCTTCGCGGGCAAGCCCGCTCCTACAGGTAATGCACCGATCTCAGGGCAGGTGGCGTACCTGTGGGAGCCGGCTTGCCGGCGATAGGGCCGGTATAGCCACTGCATCACTTATGGCCTATTGAACTAGCGAGATAAATGCCCCACCACGCACGACGGCATTGCGTCTGGCGCAATCATCCGACCTGTTAATATCGCCATTCCCACAACCGCCACGGAAATCGGCCATGCAACTCCCGGACATGAACCTGCTTGTCGCCCTCGATGCCTTGCTCGACGAGGGTAGCGTGGTGGGCGCGGCACAACGCATGAACCTGAGCCCGGCGGCCATGAGCCGGACCTTGGGGCGTATCCGCGATGCCTTGGGCGACCCGATCCTGGTGCGCGCCGGCCGTGGCCTGGTGCCGACACCGCGGGCGTTGGCCTTGCGCGAGCAGGTGCATGGGCTGGTAGAACAGGCCGGGCAAGTATTCCGCAGCCGTGACGAAGTCGACCTGGTCAACCTGGACCGTGCCTTCAACATCCGCACCAATGATCTGTTCATTGCCCTATACGGCGCTCAGTTGCTGCGCATGATGCTCGCCCAGGCGCCGCGCACGGTGTTGCGCTTCGTGCCGGAGGGCAGTGGTGACGATGATGCTGTGCTGCGCAACGGTCACATCGACCTGATCATCAGCTCGGCCATCAAACTGGGCCCGGAAATCAAGGTGCAGAGCCTGTTCAACACCTACTTCGTGGGCCTGGCGCGTGCGGGGCACCCAATTTTCGACGCCCCGATCACCCCTGAGCGGTTCGCCGCCTACCCGCAGATCAGCGTGTCACGACGCGGCCGTGCCAATGGGCCGATCGATGTGGCGTTGGCCAACCACAAGGTGGAACGGCGCGTGGCCCTGATCACCACCAGCTTCCACTCGGCGATGTTCTCGCTGCCGGATTCGGACCTGATCCTGCCGATACCCGCCAATATCCTCAACAGTGTGCAGCGGTTGAAGTTGCCATTGCGCTCGTTCGAGATCCCGGTGCCATTGGAAAAGGTCAATGTGATGCAGGCCTGGCACCCGCGCTTCGACAACGACCCCGCGCACCGCTGGTTGCGCCAGACATTGAAAGCCTGTGGCCGGATTGACCCGTGATTCCGCCTCGATTGCGTCTGGCGCAATATAAAACTACCAACAAGTCAGTTTTCGTCAGCATTCGACCTTCTTAAAATTGCCCCAGCCCTGAATTGTTGCTGGAGATGTATTGCCATGAGTTCCCTGACCGCGCCTCCTGCTGCGCTGGCCGCCGCCCCCGCGCCGGCCGCGCCTGCGCAGACGGCGTTTGGCCTGCAGGTGGTGGTCGGGCTGTTCGGCGTGTTGCTGGCCGTACTCTGTGCAGGCCTCAATGAGTCGGTCACCAAGATTTCCCTCGCCGATATCCGCGGTGCCATGGGCATCGGTGCCGACGAAGGCGCCTGGTTGCTGGCGGTGTACAGCGCCGCCTCGGTCTCGGCCATGGCCTTTGCGCCCTGGCTGGCCACCACCTTCTCGCTGCGGCGCTTCACCATGAGCGCCATCGCCCTGTTCGCCGTACTCGGCCTGTTGCAACCGTTCGCCCCTGACCTGCACAGCCTGATGCTGCTGCGGGTGCTGCAGGGCTTTGCCTCGGGGGCCTTGCCGCCGATGCTGATGAGCGTGGCCCTGCGCTTTTTGCCGCCGGGGATCAAGGTGTATGGCCTGGCCTGCTACGCCCTGACTGCCACCTTCGGCCCCAACCTCGGCACGCCGCTGGCGGGGCTGTGGACCGAATACGTCGGCTGGCAATGGGCGTTCTGGCAGATCATCCTGCCCTCGGCGCTGGCCTTGTTCTGTGTCGGCTGGGGCCTGCCGCAGGACCCGCTGCGCCTGGAGCGCTTCAAGCAGTTCGACTGGCGAGGTGTAGTGCTCGGCCTGCCAGCGATCAGTTGTATCGTGCTGGGCCTGTCGTTGGGTGACCGCTGGGGCTGGTTCGACTCGCCACTGATCTGCTGGCTGCTCGGCGGGGGCCTGCTGCTGCTGGTGCTGTTCATGTACAACGAATGGTCCGAGCCGCTGCCGTTCTTCCAGCTGCGCATGCTGTCGCGGCGCAACCTGAGCTTTGCCCTGGTGACCTTGGCCGGTGTACTGATCGTGTTGTCCGGGGTGAGCAGCATTCCTTCGGCGTACCTTGCGCAAATCCAAGGCTATCGCCCGGCGCAAACCAGCCCGCTGATGATGCTGGTGGCCATGCCGCAACTCATTGCCCTGCCGCTCACGGCGGCGCTGTGCAACATCCGCGCGGTGGACTGCCGCTGGGTGCTGGCCACGGGCCTGGCGATGCTGGCGGTGTCGTGCGTCGGCAGCAGCCTGCTGACTTCTGAATGGATCCGCGGCGACTTCTACCCGTTCTACCTGTTGCAGGTGTTCGGCCAGCCGATGGCGGTGCTGCCGCTGCTGATGCTGTCCACCAACGGCATGACGCCGCAGGAAGGGCCGTTCGCCTCCAGCTGGTTCAACACCGTCAAAGGCCTGGCCGCTGTGATCGCTGGTGGGCTGCTGGACGCCCTTGGCACGCTGCGCCGGCACTTCCATTCCAACCACCTGGTGGACAGCCTGGGCAATGCCCCGCTGATCGACGACAACACGGCGGGCCTGGCCAAGCGCATGCATGACCAGGCGCTGGTGCTGACCTCGGCCGACCTGTACCTGGTCATGGCGTGCATCGCCGTGGCGCTGATCTGCCTGATTCCTTTCGTGCCTACCCGGGTCTATCCGCCGCGCGCGGTGGCCTGAACCCTGGATGAATTCGAGACACTGAACATGACCAACAACCGCAAAACCCTTTTGATCGGCTCGGTGCTCGCCGTGGCTGTGCTGGCCGGCATCGTCGGCCCCTGGCTGTTCGGCAGTGATCACCGCCAGCGCACCAACGACGCCTATGTGATCGCCGACTACACCGTGGTCGCGCCCAAGGTCGCTGGCTTCATCAAGGAAGTGCTGGTCGAAGACAACCAGCAGGTGCAGGCCGGCCAGTTGCTGGCGACCATCGATGCCCGTGACTACCAGGCCGCCCTTGATGCTGCCCAGGCCCAGCTGCTGGTGGCCAAGGCGCAGAGCGCCGATGCCCGGGCCACCCTTGAACGCCAGGCGGCGCTGATTGCCCAGGCCGAGGCGGCGGTGAAGGCGGCCCAGGCGGAAGCGTCGTTCGCCGACCATGAGGTCAACCGCTACAGCCGCCTCGCCGAGCAGGGTGCAGGCACCGTGCAGAACGCCCAGCAAGCGCGCAGCCGGGTCGACCAGGCCCGTGCACGCCTGGCCAATACCCAGGCGGCGCTGGTGGCCACGCGTAAACAAGTGGACATCCTCAGCGCCCAGGTGGCCAGTGCTGACGGCCAGTTGAAACGCGCTGAAGCGGGTGTTGAAAAAGCCCAGCTCGACCTTTCCTACACCCGCATCACCGCACCGGTGGATGGCATGGTCGGCGAGCGCGCACTGCGCGTGGGTGCTTTCGTCAACCCGGGGGCGCGTCTGTTGTCGGTGGTGCCGTTGCAGCACGCCTATGTGGTCGGTAACTTTCAGGAGACCCAGCTGACCCATGTGCAGCCCGGCCAGCCGGTCAGCATCAGCGTCGATACCTTTTCCGGCGAAACCCTCAAAGGCCATGTCGAAAGCATCGCACCGGCCACCGGCGTGACCTTCGCCGCCGTCAAACCCGACAACGCCACCGGCAACTTCACCAAGGTGGTGCAGCGCATACCGGTCAAGATCGTCTTCGATGACGGCCAGCCGCTGCTCGCACGCTTGCGTGTGGGCATGTCGGTCGAAGCGACCATCGACACCCACGGCGACAAGCTCGCCGGCAAAGAGGTGAGTGCACGATGAAACCCGCATTACGCATGAGCCCCTTGCTGCTGGCCTTGTTGATGGCGGGCTGCACCCTGGGGCCGGATTTCCAGCGCCCCGACAGCCAGGCGCCACAGCAATGGGCGCCGTTGCAAGGCCAGGCGGCGGCAAGCCAGCCGCAGGCCGAACCGCTGGAGCTGCGCTGGTGGGAGACGTTTCACGATGCCCGCCTGAGTGCGCTGATCCAGCAGGTTGCCGAGCGCAACCTCGATTTGCAGATCGCCAGCGCACGCTTGCTGCAAAGCCGCGCATTGCGCAGCACGGTGGCGGCTGACGAATCACCTTCGGTGGATGTGAACGCCGGCTACAGCCGCGCGCGCAACAGCGCCGAAGGCCTGAGCGACCCCTCGGGCCATGCCGGCAAGTCGGCGTTCAACCTCTGGCAAGGCGACTTGGTCGCAGGTTGGGAGCTGGACCTCTGGGGCCGTGTGCGGCGCCAGGTAGAAGCAGCGGATGCCTCGGTGGAAGTCGCCGAGAACGATCGGCGCGGCGTGCTGCTGGCACTGTTGTCGGAAACGGCTGGCAACTACATCCAGTTGCGCGCCGTGCAGCACACGCTGGATGTCACCCGCGACAACCTCAAGGTGGCCCAGCACAGCCTGAAGCTGTCCCAGGACCGCCAGGCCGAAGGTGTCGCTACCCGCCTTGACGTGGCCCAGGCCAGCGCCCAGGTCGCCTCGATCGAAGCCCGCCTGCCGAGCCTGGAAGCGCGGCGCGATGACCTGATCAACGCCCTCAGCCTGTTGGCCGCCGAACCGCCCCGCAGCCTGCAGGCGCAATTGCTGGAGGGCGGTGAATTGCCTGCGCCGCAGCAGCAGTTCGCGATCGGCCTGCCGTCCGAACTGGCCGAACGCCGCCCGGATATCCGCCAGGCGGAGGCGCGCCTGCATGCTGCCACGGCCAGCATCGGCGTGGCCAAGGCAGACTTCTACCCGAGCATTCGCCTGTCCGGCAGTGTCGGTTTCCAGGCCATGCAACTGTCCGACTTCGGGGGTTGGGACTCGCGTCGCTTCGCCTTCGGCCCGCAGTTGTCGTTGCCGATTTTCGAGGGTGGCCGGCTCAAGGGCACACTGCAGCTGCGTGAAGCACAGCAGCAGGAAGCCGCGCTCAACTACCGCAAGGTGGTGCTCGGCGCCTGGCATGAGATCGACGATGTGCTGCGCCTGTACAACGCCAGCCAGCTGCGCCGCGATCATCTGGCCGAGGCGGTGCGGCAGAACCGCATTGCCCTGGAGACTGCGCAGCGCCAGTATGTGGAAGGCGCGGTGGACTTTCTCAATGTGCTGACGGTGCAGGGTGCATTGCTGGCCAGCGAGGAGCAGTGGATCGACAGCTCGGCGGCGGTGTCGCAGGCTTTGGTGGGGCTGTACAAGGCCTTGGGGGGCGGCTGGCAGGCGTTTGACGAGCAGCCTGCGAAGAAAGCCTAAAGGCAGGGGCCGCTTTGCGGCCCATCGCCGGCAAGCCAGCTCCCACAGGTGCAGTGCGGACCTTAGGCACAGCGCTATACCTGTGGGAGCTGGCTTGCCGGCGATAGTGCCGGTACAGGCAGCCGACTGTTCAGAGCGGGCGCAGCAGGCCGAAGCGCTTGCGCAGTGCCCAATCCAGCAACCGCCGAGGCAGTAGCCGCGCCATCAGCGGCAACGCCGTACTGCCATTCCCCAACCGCACCACCGCCGGTACCGGCGACTTGCCGACTGCCGCCAGCACGCCTTGGGCAAACACCGCGGCCGGCGTTGGCCGGTCCTGCGATGCTCGGGCGCGTGCCTGGACGTACTCGCGCAGCGGCCACCACGGTGAATCCGCCGCCAGCACCAGTTCAGCCTGGCGCTGGGCATTGCTGGCGAACTGCGAGGCAATGGCCCCGGGTTGCACTTCCATCACCTGAATGCCGAAGGGCGCCAGTTCCAGGCGCAGGGCATCGCTCAGTGCGTTGACGGCGGCCTTGGAGGCGCAGTAGGCACCGGCGAACGGCGTTACCAGCACCCCGGAAACGCTGCCGATGTTCACCACCCGCCCACGCGCGCGACGCAGCAGCGGGAACAGCGCGCGGGTGACGCCAATCACCGCGAAAACGTTGGTTTCGAACTGTTGGCGCATGGCATCCACGCCGCCGTCGAGCAGCGGGCCCATGGCGCCGTAGCCAGCATTGTTGACCAGTATGTCGAGGCGCCCGTGGTGGGCTTGCAGCTCCTCGGCCAGGCGGGTGAGGGCCTCGCCGTCATTGACGTCCAGTTGCCGGGCGGTGAAGCCGGCGGCGGCCAGATGTTCGACATCTTCAGTTTTGCGGGCAGTGGCCCAGACTTCGTGGCCGGCGTCGCGGAAAGCGTCGGCCAGGGCGCGGCCGATGCCGCTGGAACAACCGGTGATGAGGACGGTGGGCATGGTTACGCCTGTTATCAGGGGAGGCTGGTGTTGACTGTACTGGCCTCATCGCGGGCAAGCCCGCTCCTACAGGACAGCGGGGGCTTGTAGGAGCGGGCTTGCCCGCGAGAGGCCGGTACAGGCAGTTGATTAGTTGGCAAATGTACCTTGCAGATGCTCGGCACGAAACTCCAGTGTCTGCGGCCGGTAGCCCGAGCGCAGCGGCGGCAGCGGCAGGCAATCCTTCCACTCGGCCCCCGGCTGAAGATCACCTGGCCCACGATAGCGCGGTGCACTGTAGGTGTTTTCGGCAAGGTTGACACTATCGCCCGGCGCATAAGCACCCACCCGCCAGCGCAGCTCGGTCAGTGGGACCTTGTTGCCGTTCTTCATGTGCACTTGCAGGGCGCGGTCGGCAGGGCATTGTTCGGGGGCGTAGCTCAGGCGCAAGTCCAGGCGAGCCAGTTGCGTGGCTTCGCGGTTGTCTTGCCAGGCCACGAACAGTGCTACCAACCCCAGGCCGCAGACAGCGGCCAGTGAAATCGGCAGGGCCTTGGCCGGGTACCGCAGGAGCAGGACCAGCCAGGTGAGGATGAGGAAGGCGCCGATGATCATGTTGTCCGAATCCCTTTCGAGTCTCCAGGCATCTTGGAGCGGCAAGCTTCAAGGCACAAGAAAAAAGCGGACCGGCGCTGCACCCACATGAGTAGGTACACCGCCAGCCCGCTTTATCTTGCTGCTTCTAGCTTACAGCTTGAAGCTTGACCTTACTGCGCGATGGTCTTCACCGACACGCCACGTTCAGCCGGCATGGAGGTACGCCCATACACGTCCTCGAAGCGCTCGATATCGTCTTCGCCCAGGTAGCTGCCGGACTGCACTTCGATGATTTCCAGCGGGATCTTGCCCGGGTTGCGCAGGCGGTGGACCGAGGCGATCGGGATGTAGGTCGACTGGTTCTCGGTAAGCAGGAACACATTTTCGTCGCAGGTCACCTCGGCCGTGCCGGACACCACGATCCAGTGCTCGGCGCGGTGGTGGTGCATCTGCAGCGACAGGCTGGCGCCCGGCTTGACGGTGATGTGCTTGACCTGGAAGCGGCCGCCCATGTCCACCGAGTCGTACGAGCCCCACGGGCGATACACTTCCAGGTGGTTCTGGGTTTCGCTGCGGCCTTGCTCGTCGAGGGTCTTGACCATCTGCTTGACGCCCTGGACCTTGTCCTTGTGGGCAATCATCATCGCGTCCTTGGTCTCGACCACGACGATGTTCTCCAGGCCGATCACCGACACCAGCTTGCCGTTGCCATGGATCATGCAGTTGCGGCTGTCCTGCACCACCACATCACCCTTGGTGACGTTGCCCTGGGCGTCCTTCTCGTGTACTTCCCACAGCGACGACCAGCAACCCACGTCGCTCCAGCCAGCCGACATCGGCACCACGCAGGCGCGCTGGGTCTTTTCCATCACCGCGTAGTCGATGGAGTTGTCCGGGCAGCAGGCGAAGGTGGCTTCGTCGATGCTCAGCACATCGCCGTCTTCGTCACTGCGCTCCAGGGCCAGCACGCAGGTGTCGTAGATGTCGGCGTCGTGTTTTTTCAGCTCTTCGAGGAAGCGGCTGGCGCGGAACAGGAACATGCCGCTGTTCCAGAAGTAGCCACCGGCGGCGACGAACTCGGCAGCGCGCTTTTCATCGGGCTTCTCGACAAACTGCGCGACCCGCGCCACGCCTTCGGGCAGCAGGGCGTCCTGGCTGGAGCGGATGTAGCCATAGCCGGTTTCAGGCTTGGTCGCCGGCACGCCGAACAGCACCATCTCGCCACGTTCTGCGGCCACGGTGGCCAGGGCCAGGGCGCGCTGCAGGGCTTTCTGGTCGTCGATCACGTGGTCGGCCGGCAGCACCAGCATCAAGTCATCGCGGCCTTCGTTGACCAGCTTCATGGCCGTCAGCGCCACAGCAGGTGCGGTGTTGCGGCCGAAGGGCTCCATCAGGATGCCCTGGGTTTCGAGCTTCAGCGCGGCCAGCTGCTCCTGGACGATGAACTTGTGGTCCTTGTTGCAAACCACGATGGGGGCGTCCATGCCTTCGAACACCAGGCGCTCGATGGTCTGCTGGAACAGCGTGTGTTCACCGGTCAGCGCCAGGAACTGCTTGGGGAACTGCTTGCGCGACAGAGGCCACAGACGGGAACCGCTACCACCAGAAAGAATTACCGGGATCATGTTGTTTCTCCAATAAGGTCGTTAACGAGGCAGGGGATCAGTTGGTGGACACTGGGCGGGTAACCCAGACCGGCGACAGGCTGCTGCCGGAACCGGTGACGTACAGCACGGCAGCTTCGCCGCGCTCCAGAGCGACGGGTTTGACGTCGCTGACTTTCTTGTCGCCAGCAAACAGGGCCAGGTTGACCTTGACCGGGTTGATCTCACGCTCGCCACGGCCTTTGGCGGCTACCGGGGTGACCACTTCGGTCTTGCCATCGGCGGTCTTCAGGGTCAGCGACTGGTCGCTGAGGTTCTGCACGCGCACCAGGGCTTTCTGTTTGTTCTTGAACGGTGGCTCTTCGATCAGTTGTGGGTTGCCGCTGGCGCTGTTGACCAGGGTGTAGTACTTGTCCGAGGCCAGCTTGACCGGCACGCTCTTGCCGCCCACCTGAGCGGTGTAGTCACCCCCTGGCAGGAAGCTGAAGTCGCTGCTGGCCTGGGCGCCGACCTGCTTGATCTGGGTGTTGCCGACCGAGGCGGCGGCCGGTGCGCTGGCGGCGTTGTACAGGCGCACGAACGTCGAGCCTTTCGGCGCGGTCGGGCCATACAGCGCGGCATCGGCGCCGGCGAAGGCCTGCATCGAAGCAAGGGAAAGGCCGGCCGCGAGGGTGAGGGCTTTGGCAATGGAAGTTTTGGTAGTCATGTGCGTGTTCCTCTCTATCGTTCAGTGGTTCGTCCGGGTGGACGACAAGGCCAGGTTTTCTTCGGATTTACGGGAGTTCTTCAACTGCGCGATCCACTGCGGATCGAAGCTGCTGAGGTCGTTTTTCATTGGCAGATAACGTTCGGGGAATTCCCACACCACCACCTGTGGTGCGGCATTCTTGAAAGCATCGCTTTGCAGGTACTTGAGCATGGGCAGCAGCGGGCCATGGCCGTCTTCGGCGTAGTTGGCGACGTCGCTGTGCAGGGCCTGCTGCAGCGCGCCGAGGAAGTTCCAGTGCGGGTTGGCGCTGTAGCTGGTGCCCACCAGTGCGACCGGGATCTGGCTGTCGGCAAACAGCGCATCGCCTGCCTCGCCTTCGGTTTCGGCGGGGCGCGTGGTGCGTTGCTGCAGGGTGTCCGGCGTCGGCAGCAGGTTGCTGAACAGCGGGTCGAGCGGCAGGAAGTTGGTCAGGTCGCCCTTGTACGGCGCGGTGTCGCCGGCCTCGGTGACGAAGGCCTGAGGGTCGCCATTGAGCAGGCTCTGGCGGCTGACCGCCTCGGCCAACGCCTGTGCGGCGACTTCGGCGCCCATCGGCGTCCAGTGGGTGTCGGTACGCAGGAACACCTGGCCACGGGCCTTGGCCTGCTCCATCGGTGCCATCAGGTCGGGGGCGAACACGTTGGCCTGGCGGGCCTGGGCATGGAACTGGTTGTACAGGTCGTCATGCAGGCTGGCCGGCAGCTCTTTGCCAACGTACTCCGAGTAGACCCGCGCCTTCGCCGGCACGATCGCCAGCACCAGCTGGCTGCCGTGCTGCTGCAGGGTGTCGCGCACGCCACGGATCAGCGCCAGGTTTTCCTGCATCAGCTGGTCGGCACCGGCGGTGGGCTTGAATTCCTCATCGCTGAACAGCCACTGCTCGCGGCCCAGCACAACGCCCGGGCGGCCTTCGTTGAACAGCTTGAAGTCCAGCGCTGCCCAGAGGTTGGTGCCCAGGCGCTTGATCGGGAATTCAGCGTCGTAGTGGGTCTCGGCGGCCTTGGCCAGCTTGCCGTTGAGCACGGTCATCTGCTCGGTGCGCTGGAAGCTTTGCAGGCCACCTGTGGACCAGGCGCCCATGCCCACCAGCAGCCCGAGGAACGACAGGGAATAGGTGATACGTAATGTCCGGGTCATGGTCATCAACCTCAGAACTGGAAGTAAAGGAACGGCGAGTAGCTCTGCGCCGAAAGCTTGAGGATCGAGGCCACGAACAGCAGCAGGATCAGGGCGCGGGTCATTACCCGGGTCCAGTCCAGGCCAATCGAGCCGTCGGCGTTGATCTGCACCGGGGTCGCCTTGGGGGTCGGCTTGGCATTGCGGTAGAAGTCGCGCAGGCCAAAGAACGCCAGGGTGATGTAGGCGATCACCAGGGTGGCCACCTGCAGGCCGGTGAGCTGGGCGCGGTTGAGCTCCGACAGCTGCCATTCGCCGAAGCTGAACATGGCGCCGTACATGCGCCCGGCCACGTGCAGGTTCTCGGCGCGGAAGATCACCCAGCCGACGACTACGAGCAGGAAGGTGAAGGCCCATTTGACCGGGTTGAAGCGCTGCGGGTTGGTATCCAGGCCCAGCGCACGCTCGATGGCCAGCCACATGCCGTGCCAGGCGCCCCAGATGATGTAGGTGAAGTTGGCGCCGTGCCACAACCCGCCCAGCAGCATGGTCAGGAACAGGTTGCGGTAGGTGTTGAAGGTGCCTTTGCGGTTGCCGCCCAGGGTGATGTACAGGTAGTCGCGCAACCAGGTGGAAAGGCTGATGTGCCAGCGGCGCCAGAACTCGGTGATCGACTGGCTGATGTACGGCTGCTTGAAGTTCTCCATGAAGCGGAAGCCCATCATCAGGCCCAGGCCGATGGCCATGTCGCTGTAGCCGGAGAAGTCGAAGTACAGCTGCGCGGTGTAGGCCAGGGCGCCGAGCCAGGCGTCACCGGTGGTCGGGTTCTGCAGGGCGAAGCAATGGTCGGCGACCACCGCCAGGGTGTCGGCGATGAACACCTTCTTGATGAAGCCCTGCATGAAGCGGGTGCAGCCTTCGGAGAACTTGTCCAGGGTGTGGGTGCGGTTGTTGAACTGGTCGACCAGGTCTTTGAAGCGCAGCACGGGGCCGGCGATCAGGTGCGGGAAGATCGCCACGAACGCCGCGAAGTCGATCAGGTTGCGGGTGGCCGGGGTATCGCCGCGGTACACGTCGATGATGTAGCTGATCGACTCGAAGATGTAGAACGAGATACCGATCGGCAGCAGCACGTGGGTGAGGATGAACGGCTCAAGCCCGAACGAGGTGATGATCGCGTTGAGGCTGTCGATGCCGAAGTTGGCGTACTTGAAGTAGCCGAGGATCGCCAGGTCCACGCCCACGCCGAGCAGCAGCCAGCGCTGGGCGGGCTTGGTGCGCACCCCGGCGGCGCCAACTTTGAGGCCGATCCAGTAGTTCCACAGGGTCACGCCGGCGAACAGGGCGAGGAAGTCCACCCGCCACCAGGCGTAGAAGATGTAGCTGGCGACCAGCAGCAGCAGGTTGCGATAGCGTTGCCCGCTCAGGTAGTACAGGCCGAGAAATATCGGCAAGAACAGGAACAGGAACACGTTGGACGAGAAGACCATCCCGGTTCTCCTAATGGTTCACAGCATCCAGGGCAAAGCGCCCCCCAAACCCCCCACGCAAATGTGGCGGGCTACCTAGATCCCTGTAGGAGCTGGCTTGCCGGCGATGCAAGGCGACAGCCTTGCCCAGCGGTAGTCAGGGGCCGCGTCGCGGCCCATCGCCGGCGAGCCGGCTCCTACAGGGTTTTGCGTTATTTCTTCGAAGCCGCGCTCGGGTCGTAGACCCGGGTCAGGTTGCCGCCCAGCCGGAAGCTGTCGAACGGCTGCATCCCGTGCTTGCGCTGCAGCGTGTCGCCGACGCACTGGTACAGCGCGCACCAGGGCTCGAGCCAGGCGTACTTGCTGTCGACCTTGAGGTCTTTCATGTCCTGTTTTTCACCGGCGCGTTCAGCGAAGTAGCGTGGGTCGCGGGCGCCGTACAGCACGCCTTCGCCCAGGCGCTGCAAGGCGAAGTTGTTTTCGCTGCGCAGGTCCACGTCATTGGCCTTGGCAAAGCTTGCGATCATCGCCAGCGGCGGCAGGGCGTAGTTGTGGTAGGCCAGGGCGCGTTGCTTGCGCTTGATTTCGTTGGGCAGGAAGCCTTGGTCGTCGATCTGGTTGGCGCCGACTTTGTATTCCTTCACCGCCCAGTCGAACAGGTCGCGGCGGTCGGTGGCCACGGCGGTGGCCATCACCGACCAGGCCGCCCAATAGCTGTGGTTGTTGATCTTGGCCAGCGGCAGGTTGCTCCAGTCGCGCACGGTTTGCTCGGCGAGGCGGGCGAACCATTTCTCGACCAGCTCGGCCTCGGCCTGGTGCGCGGCCAGCGGCTGCGAGTTGGAGAACTTCAGGCGCAACCACGAACCACTCATGCTGCCCAGCGCCCATTTGCGCATGGACTTGCCGGTGTGGTTGTAGTTGGTCGACATCAGCGCATCGGCGCGTGCCCAGGTGCCCAGCCAGGTCAGGGTGCAGTCGAGCTGCGCCGGGCGGCCGTCACGCATGTACTGGTTGACCATCTTGGCGACGCCGCGCTCAAGGGTGGTGATGTCCTTGGTGGAGTCGCGGAAGGCCTGTTCCGAGTCCAGGTTCAGGGTGGCCCGGGCCTTGTCCGAGCCTTCGTACTTGCTGCGGAACTGCAGCGCGCCGGTATACGGCTTGGGCGGCGCTTCGCAACGGAAGTTGCCGTCGCTGGTCTTGAGCTTTTCGATCCCCTCGTAGTAACCCTGGGGTGGTACCAGCGCAGCATGCGCGGCACCGCCAAACAGGGCCAGCGTGAGCAGGGCGGGGCTGAAGGTTCGCTTGAGCATGGTCATGGGTCGCCTCACTGGCCGGCTTGCGCGGTGTGCGCGGGCACGGCGAAGTTGTTGCGTTTGCAGAGCTTGGCTTCGACTTTCTGGGTGCCTTTTTCCGGCCCCTGGACTTCCAGTGCCAGCAGGTTCTGGCTCGCCCAGTCCTCGTCTTCACGCATCTGGAAGACGAAGCGGCCGTCGGTGTCGGAGGTTTCCGGCTTCTCCAGCTTGATGTCCTCGTGGCGGCCGTTGAGGTACCAGAGGGTCGCCTGCAGCACCTTCACCGACGGGTCTTCGAACTTGATGTCCATCTGCAGGTTGCGGTTGATCAGGTCTTTGATCACGCCGCCCTTGCCGTTGACCATCAGCTCGTTCTTGCCGGGCTTGAGGGTGCTGCTGGCGCTCATTAGTGCCGGGCGGGCGTCACAGCCATCGTCGAGCAGGCCGAGGATCTGCCGCCAGATGGTTTCCTGGTCCAGGCGATACAGCGGCGAGAATTCCCAGATGAGGATCTTCGGCGGGTTGTTCTGGAACTCTTCGCTGCCCAGGTACTGGATCATCGAGCCCTCCAGGCCGCCACCGGGGAAGGCGACGTTGAGCACGTCGGCACCGATGTACTGCTCCAGGAAACCCGAGAAGTTGTAGTTCTTGCCGCTGTGGCTGGTGCCGACCAGGGTGATCTGCGCGTTGCCGCCGTCACCGAACAGGTCGTCGCCACCGCCGCTCGAGCCTTTCGGCTCGGTGGCGAACTGGTCCATGTACTGCACCGCGTAGCTGGTGCCGCACAGCTGCCCGGCAACGTTGTGCAGGGTGCCGGTCTTGCCCATGCGCCCGGACTTCTGGGTTTCGAATTCCTTGCGCGGGATGCCCTCGAAGGCCTGCATCTTGTGCACGGTATCGGCCACGATCCTGGCGGCACGTTCGGCACCGTATGGCGTCCAGTGCTGGTCACCGCGGAAGTAGAAATCCTTGCCCTGGTCGGCGGCGGCCAACTGCTCGTTGGTCAGCGGCGACAGGTCGGGCACGTTGTAGCCCATGCTGGCGAAGCGCTTGAGCATGGCCTGGTAATTGCCCAGTGCCTTCTGGTAATCGAACGCGGCTTTTTCAGCCGGCTTGAGCATGTTGCGGTTCACCAGGCCACGGGTCGGCTGGTAGACCACGACCAGTTCCACGCCGCGCTTCTTGAACGCGTCGTGCACTTGCTGCAGGCGTTTGTAGCCGGCCGGCGTGGTGTTGAACTCGGTGCGCAGGTCTTCGCGGGTACGGAACAGCCAGTCGCCCTGGGCTTGCACCAGCGTGGTGAAGTTCTGCTGGTAACGCGTGGTGTAGCGGCTGGCGTCATGCGCCTCGGGGCACAGCTGGCAGCAGGGCTCGGCGGTAAAGGTCGGGGCCTTCACTTCGTCGGCGCGTACGCCCTGGCTGATGGCCAGAAGGGCGGCGGACAGGCCCAGCAGTTTGATCAGGTGTGGGGTCATGGTCTGGGCTTCCTTAATCGATCATTTCGGTCTGGCGTTCGACCGGGTCGATCAGCACGGCCTTCTGCTGGCGCACCAGCAGGTCGAGGATTTCGTCCTGGCGCTCGCCGAGGATGCCGTTGAGGCTGATGCCGTTGGCTTTGCGCGGGGCGAGCATGGAGACGTTGTACAGCTCGACCGACAGCGGCGAGTCGATGGACAGGGGCCCGGAGCCGTTGGCCGCCAGTTCGCCGCCGACCACGATCAGCGAGACCTTGGTGTCGAACGGGTCGAGGTCGATGTCGCGGTCGGTATCCGACAGGTCCTTGATGTGCCCGTACACACCCACCAGGCCGTTGGCCATGGCAACGTTTTCGTACAGGCGGATGTTCACGCTGTTGCGCACCCGGATGCCGTGGCGGCGGTTGTTGATCAGCTTGTTGCCCCAGATCAGGTTGTCGCCGCTTTCGTACAAGGTGATGCCGTCGGTGTGGTTGCGGTAGATCTCGTTGTAGGCGATCAGGTTGTTCACGCTGTTACGGTCGATCACCACGCCGGAGAGCTTGTTGTCGTAGCTCTTGTTGTTGATGATCCAGCTGTCGTTGACCTCACGCGAGACGATGATCCCGTGCTTTTTCTTGGTGCCGTACACCGTGTTGCCGGCGATGATCAGGCGGTGCGAACGGTCATGCGGGTCGATGCCGTAGACGATGTTGTCGCGGTAGGTGTTGTCCTTGACCACGAAGTCCTGCGTCTCGTAGCAGTAGAAGCCGTACCACATGTCGCTGAATTCCGAGCCGATGATCCAGCCGGTGGGTTCCGGGCGGCCCATGCGCTTGGCCATGTTCGGCGTGTACTGCGAGATGCTCACGCCGTAAGACTTGGACTTGGCATAGCCGAAGCTGGCCATCCTGGTATTGACGATGTAAGTCTCGGTGCCGCCCCACGACAGCAGGAACGGGCGGAATTCCTGGGGCGAGCGGAAGGTCGCCGGCCCTTTGTCCTTTTCGCGCCAGCCGGTGACCTGGGTGTCAGTGACGAACAACTTGCCGTCGTTGACCAGGAACGCGCCGCCTTCCTGCGACAGGCGCAGTTGCTTGACCTTGCCGTCGATCTCGAGGATGCCCTTCTGCCCGACCACGATCGGCAGGCGCGCCAGGTACACGCCCGGCTCGACTTCGCTGAGGTACTGCTTGGGCACCTTCTTGCTCAGTTCCACCAGGTCGACATGGCCGTCGTCGACGAAGATCGCCTGGGGAATGCCATGCTGGCGCTGCACCCACTCGGCGGCCTTGTTGTCACCGCCGATGAACTCCTTCAGCGACTCTTCCTGCAGCATGCGGCGCACGCTGACCTTGCCCTTGTGGCGGCGGTCGATCTTCTTCTGCACGGCCTCAGCGGTGTAGCCGCTGAGGTCGGGCAGCTTGGGCGGATCCATGTGCAGCGGCTCGATCGGCGCGCTGGCCACGGTGTAGGTCTTGGCCTGCTGCAGTTCCTTGGCGACAACCGCAGGTTCTGCGGCGACGGCAAGGCCCGAGGCCAGCAGCAGTGCGCTGGCCAGGAGGCTGTGACGGATGTGCGGGTGAAGGTTCATTGCAGGTCCTCTCCCGGCCTTAGAAGCGCCAGATAACGTCGACGAAGGCACGGTGCATGTACGAATCCGCTTCCTTGCCATAGGCATCGCCCGGCTTGAACACACCGGCGCGCAGGCGCACCAGCGCGGACGGCTCGTCGATCGCCTGGCTCATCGAGGCCGGCAGCAGGCCTTGCTTGAAGTACTTGGTGACGACCACGTCCATTTCCTGGCCGAGGTCTTTTTCGCCGTTGATCAGCGGGCGGCTCACGCCGTTGTCGTTGACCGCCGCGTTGATGCCGCTGGAGCCGATGTTCTGCGAGCCGTCGACACGCCAGAACTTGTGGTAGATGAAGCTGGCGTCGTAGTCGTCGCGCAGCTGCCAGGAGGCGAACAGGGTGGCGGCCTGCAGGTTGCCCAGCTCGCCACGGAAGGCTTCGCCGAAGCGGTGCACGCGCGAACGGGTGCCGGTGAAGTTGGAGCGGTTGCTCTCAAGGCCGGTCTGCTCGAAGTTGTTCGAACCGTCGTCGCCACCGCCGCCGCTGCCACGGGCGTAGGCCGCGCCGACCTGCCAGTTGGGGTCCAGGCGCAGGCGGATACCGAGGTCGGTGGCCCAGGCGTTGACGTCGCCGCTCTGTTTGCCGGTGGCCACCTGGTCGTCGCCCACCTGTTGGCTGCTGAGCTTGTCGCGGTCACCGGTCAGCCAGGTCAGGCTGCCCCAGTAGTTGACGGTGTGGTCGTTGCGCCAGTTGTAGGCGTCGCTGTTGGCTTCCAGGCCCAGCCAGGTGAGGTCGCCGGTGCGGGTCTTGTCGAGCGCATCGATGGTCTCGCCCGGGCTCTTCAGGCTGCCGCTGTCATGGGTGTGGTGGGCCCGCACGCCAACCCAGTGGCCGGGTGTCCATTGCGTGGCGACGTTACCGTAGATATGTGTGCGGTCCTCGTCTTCCGGCGCCAGCTCGGTGAGGTCGGTGCGGTATTCGCTGAAGCGCTGGGCCACGCCCAGGTCGGCCTTGAGCAGGGTGGTGTCGAAGGTCCAGTTGAGCGCTTCGATGTTGGTGTCGCGCCACATGCCGTCGTCGCTGCGCAGGCGCTGGCGACCCAGGCGCAGTTGCTCGCCGGGGTATTGGGTGAGGCCGCTGTAGCCAACCCAGAACTCGCGCATGGCCAGGTAGCTTTTGTCTGGCTTGCGGCTGTCGTCACCGGTGTCGGTGGTGGTGCCGTCGTCGTTCTGGCGCAGGGTGTCGGTTTCGATGGTGTCGGTGGCGGCCACTGCCTGGCCCATGGCGTAGGCGCTCCAGTTGCCGCGCTCGCCATACACCCACGGGCGCAGGTCGAGGCCCAGGCCATTGACGTCACCGCCGGAGCGGGTCCCCAGGTCGCGATCGTCTTCGGACTGGCCGGTGATCTTCACGTCCAGGCCGAAGTTTTTCTGCGCCGTCATGTCGGCCAGGGTCGGGCAGGACCACAGCAGGGCGAAGCTCAGGCCGATGCCGGCTTTCACAAAGGGATTGAGCGTCATAGCGAGTCCTCACCGTCTACGTCTTTTTCGTCGTCTTGCAAGGCCTCGATGGCCAGGGTGCTGGTGCCGCCCTGGACCATGCTGCCGCGTGCCTGTTTTTCCTGCGCCAACAGGCTCTGGGCCTGGCTGCGCTGGTCAGGCGTCAGTTGCTGGTCGAGTTGCTGCAGCAGTTCGGCGGACTGTGGCGTCGGGTTGGCCTGCGACAGTTGCGCGAACACCCAGGCGTTGCCCGGTTGCGGGCGGATACCGTGGCCTTCGCTGAACAGCTGGGCGAGGGCGTAGTCGGCGCTGTTCTGGCCACCACGGGCGGCGCTGAGCAGGTGATCCACAGCCTTTTGCGGCTCGACTTCGCCCAGGTAGCCACGGCGGTACAGCTGGCCGAGGTAGTAGTGGGCGCTGACTTCGCCGGCGTCGGCGGCAGCCTGCAGGTGCTGCTGGGCTTTTTCGGCATCGGCCGGTACGGTCTTGCCTTCGTAATACAGGCGGCCCAACAGCAGTTCGGCGCGGGGCTGTTCGGCTGCGCGGCCCTTGTCGATGTAGGCCATCAGCTGGTCGGTGTCGCCCAGTTCGGGGAAGTCGTAGACCAGTTGTGCCAGGCTGACCCAGGAAGCCGGGTTGGCCGGGGCAACCTGCTCCAGCAGCGCCTTGGCGGTTTTCTCGTCGGTCTGGCCGAGGCTGCGGTCGGCCAGCACGCGGGCAACGTTGTCGACGCGGGTAGCCGGTACGGTGCCGCGGGCATAGGCGGATTTCAGCTGTTGCAGCAACGCTGCCTGCTGGTCTGCCTGGCCACGCTTCTGGTAGACGGTGGCCAGTTCCGCGTAGCACACGTCCATGGTGTCCAGGGCTTGCTTGCAGAGCTTCTCGACGTTGTCGAGGTTCTGATCGTACGTGCCTTGGGTGCGATACAGCAGGATCTGCGCCAGGCCCGCTTCCGGGTAGCCGGCGGCCTGCCACTGATCGATCTGCTGCTGGGCGTTGACCTTGGGGAAGCTCTGCGGGTACAGCAGGTAGAGCATCGCCAGTGGGATCAGGGTTTTCTGTTCGCCCTGTTGTGCCGCGAGCTTGAGCAATGTCTCGGCTTCTTCGCGCTCGGCCTGGGTGCTGTTGGGCTTGGCCACCAGCAGGCGGCCAAGGCGCACCTGGGCACGGGGCGAGGTGGCGGCGGCGGCGCGGTAGGTCGCCTCGGCTTCCTTGAACTGCTCTGGGTCGCCCGTGGAGACCTTGATATCGGCCAGCCCCACCTGCGCGTCGCTGTAGCCCAGGTCGGCCAGGGCCTTGTAGTTGCGCTCGGCCAGCGCCGTGTCACCGCGCTTCAGGGCTTCGTTGGCCAGGCGCTGGTCGGGCAGGCCCGCACAGCCGGCCAGCGTGATGGCTGCAGCCAGGGCGCACATTCCAAGGTTCACTCGGACCCTGTGGGAGCCAGCAAGTCGGCTCCCACAGGTATCGGGTTGTCTGCTAGTCATCGGCTTGTCCTCTTACAGACCACGGGCCGCGGCTTTGTCGATCAGCCAGTTGAGCGAAGGGCCGCGGTCGCTGTTGACCGAAGCCGGGCGCCCGGCGAGTTCTGCTGGCAGGCCGCTGTCAGGCTTGATCTGGACACGGATGTCGGAGGCCAGGTCTTCGCTGTTGAGGCTGGCGCTGCTGACGATCTGGCCGGTGCGCACTTCGTCTTCGCCGGCCACCTGGAAGTTGACCCGGGTGCCTGGCTTGACCTCGTCGAACTGGCGGTAGCTGAAGCGCGCTTCGACCATCGGGTTGGTGGTACGCGGGATCAGCTGGAAGATCGGCTGGCCCTTGGCGGCGTACTGGCCGTCGTCCACCAGCTGGCGGGCGACCACGCAATCGCATGGGCTGGTGAGGGTGCCGGAAAGCTGCTTGCCGAACAGCTCCTCGACCTTGGCCGGCTCCAGCTGCGAGTCGTCCAGGTGGCCTTTGAGCATGTCCAGCATGCTGGTGCTGAAGCTTGCCAGCGGCGCGCCTTTGACCACTTGGCCGCCGGCCTGGACCAAACTGTTCACGGTGCCGTCACGCGGCATGGTGACGCTGGTGGTCGGTACTGCGACCACGCCGGCCTCGGCATGGCTGATGAAGTACATGCCATACAGCGACTTGGCGACGAAGCCGAAGGCGGCAACGCCGACCACGAACACGCCGAGGGTAACGGTCACTGCCTTGAAGCGGCCGAAGGCGGACAGCCCGGAGCCGCCGTCTTTCTGCTTGCGCGCCTTGGTGAAGTTGTCGCGCTGCAGGGTGCTGAGCACATCGCCCACGCTGATCAGTTCACCCGACAGGTGACTGGTGATGATGTGGCGCAGGGTAGCGATGTCGCGCGGTTCGAGGTTCTGGAACTGCGCACCGGTACGGCCGGTGCTCGGGTTGCAGGAGCGCACCTGGAACTCGATGTCCATCGACAGCCCGAGGTTGTCGACCACGAACTGCAAGCGCCCGCGCAGCACCTGGCCGACCTGCAGCGGCTGCTTGGCATGGAAGCTCAAGCCGCCAGCAGACAGGTCATCGACCTTGACCTCATGGGTTTGGCGTTCGCCATCCAGGTAGCGCAGCTTGGCCGGGATGCGCACCCGGGCGTGTTGGCGCTGGGCTTCGGACTCATGCACGACATTGACGTTCACGGCGGTATTCATGGTGGTTTGTTCCTGTTAATCCGATCCGGGTTGGGCTCACACGACCATGAACAGCACAGCGACGAAGATGCTGGCTGCCGAGAAGGTCATGGTCCGCGAGGACCAGGTGTTGAACCATTGTTGAAAACTGGCGAGATCACGTTTGAGGGCAGTGGGCTGGCGGGTCCAGGACTGCTTGTCGAGGCGGAAGAACACGTAGATCTTCATCATTGCGCCGACGATCTGGTTGTAATAGAGGATCAGCGGGTAGGCCGGGCCGACGTTGTGGCCCGAGCACAGCAGCATGATGGTGAGGATCAGGCGGGTAATGCCGATCCACAGCAGGTACACCAGCAGGAAACCGAGGCCGAACTTGAGGCTGGCGATCACCGCCACGGTCAGGCCCAGCAGGCTGGTCCACATCGATACACGCTGGTCGAACAGCACGATGCTGGTGAACAGCCCCAGGCGCCCCAGGCCCAGGCCGAGCGCGCGGGAGTTCTGCCGCAGGTTGTTGCCGTACCAGCGGTACATCAGCTTGCGGCTGGCCTTGAGGAAGCTTTTTTCCGGCGGGTGCTCGACCGTATTGATGGCTGCGTCCGGCACGTAGAAGGTGTCGTAGCCCAGGCGCATCAGGCTGAACCAGCTGGACTTGTCGTCACCGGTGAGGAACTTGAAGCGGCCCAGGCGCCAGTGCATCAGCGAGTCGCTTTCGACGTCGGCGATGAACTCGGGGTTGGTCACCACGCTGGCGCGGAACATCGACATGCGCCCGGTCATGGTCAGCACGCGTTTGCTCAGTGCCATCGAGCACATGTTGATGTGGCGCTGGGCGAAGCGCAGCTTGTGCCACTCGCTCATGATGTAGCCGCCGCGTACTTCGCAGAATTCGTTGGTGGTCAGGCCACCCACGTTGGGGTACAGCTTGAACCATGGGACGGTCTTGCGGACCACGCCTTCGGCCAGCACGGTGTCGCCGTCGATGACCGCGACCACGGCGTTCTCGTCCGGCAGCATCCGCGAGATGGCGCGAAAGCCATAGGCCAGGCCGTCACGCTTGCCGGTACCGGCGATGCGCACGATGTCGAGTTTGACGTGTGCCGGCGGGTTGTACTTGGCCCACAGGCTCTTCACCAGCAGCTCATCGGACATCTCAACCAGCGAGCAGACCACGGTGGTCGGGTAGCCGCAGTCGATCGCCTCGCGGATTACCGAGCTGTATACCTGGGCGGTGGTCAGCGCTTCGATACGAAAGCTGGTGACCATCAGGTACACGTGCGACGGGTCGGCTGCCGCGCCCATCTTCTGCACCTTGCGGCGCAGGTACGGGTAGACACCGTAAAGGAAGATCATGCCGCGAATGAAATGGGTGGCGCCCATGGAGTAGCGCCAGATGCCGACTGCGCCGACCAGGAAGATGAAGTGCTTCGACTGCGAGTCGAAGATATCGGCCGGCAGGGCCAGGGCGATCAACATGAGCAGGCTCATGTAGAGCAACCAACCGGCGCACTGCAACAGCACTGTCTGGAGCCTTTGCATGTTCAGCATCCGTGGAGAATTCTTGGGGGATGGGCAGCGCAGAGGCTCTGTGCAGAGCGCTCTGCGCTGCCCGGCCGAGGGCTTACCAGCAAATGCCTTCGGTACGGCTGGTGGTGCAGGTCGGTTTGCCCATGAAGCCGACCAGGTCGATCACTTGCTTGCCGTCCGGAGCCTGCTCGGCAAGGGCGCGGAACTGCTCGTCGCGGTTACCCAGGACGATGATGTCGGCGTTGTCGATGACCTGCTGGAAGTTGGCGTTGAGCAGCGACGACACGTGCGGGATCTTCGACTCGATGTACTCTTTGTTCGCACCGTGAACACGGGCGTACTCGACGTTCTCGTCGTAGATGTCCAGCTGGTAGCCCTTGCCGATCAGGCGCTCGGCCAGTTCCACCAGCGGGCTTTCACGCAGGTCGTCGGTGCCGGCCTTGAAGCTCAGGCCGAGCAAGGCGACCTTGCGCTTGTCGTGGGCTTCGATCAGTTCGAAGGCGTTCTGCACCTGCGACTCGTTGCTGCGCATCAGCGAATCGAGCAGCGGTGCCCGTACGTCGAGGCTGGAGGCGCGGTAGGTGAGGGCGCGCACGTCCTTGGGCAGGCAGGAGCCGCCGAAGGCGAAGCCTGGGCGCATGTAGTACTGCGACAGGTTCAGTACTTTGTCCTGGCAGACCACGTCCATCACGTCGCGGCCATCGACACCGACAGCCTTGGCGATGTTGCCGATTTCGTTGGCGAAGGTGACCTTGGTGGCGTGCCACACGTTGCAGGTGTACTTGATCATCTCGGCCACTTCGATCGGCTTGCGGATGACCGGTGCGTCGAGTTCTTCGTACAGGCTCTGCAGCACATCGCCGCTGGCGGTGTCCAGCTCGCCGATGACGGTCATCGGTGGGTGGTCGTAGTCCTTGATCGCGGTGCTTTCACGCAGGAACTCAGGGTTGACCGCAACGCCGAAGTCGACGCCGGCTTTCTTGCCCGAGCAGTCTTCGAGGATCGGGATGACCACGTTCTTCACGGTGCCAGGCAGCACAGTGCTGCGCACTACGATGGTGTGGCGGCGGGTGGTGTCGCGCAGGACATAACCGATTTCGCGGCACACCGACTCGATGTATTCCAGGCCCAGGTCGCCGTTTTTCTTGCTGGGGGTACCGACGCAGATCATCGACACGTCGCTGGCGCGGATGGCCTCGGCGAAGTCGGTGGTGCCACGCAGGCGGCCATTGGCGATGCCTTGCTGCAGCAGTGCTTCCAGGCCAGGTTCGACAATGGGCGACTTGCCCTGATTGATCAGGTCGATCTTGGTGCTGGACACGTCCACACCGATCACGTCATGGCCTCGCGCCGTCAGGCAGCCTGCACAGACCGCACCCACATAACCCAAACCAAAGATGCTGATACGCATCGCTATCACCTCATGTGTTTATCACGTCAGCTCTTCCGGGAAGAGCCGGACTGGGTTGATTAACATCAGTTTCAGGGCGCACGGATCCCTGGCGAATGCACACTTCACCGAGCGCAGGCATGAATAAATCCGGAGCGCAAAAAGTTATGCACTCAAAGTTGGCAGTTAAAGGCCAGTAATTAAAAGGCGTGCCCTGAAATGCAGCCGTCTTTATTGCAAAGCGCTACGTGGCGCCCTGCTGTGCTTGTTTTTTCAAGTGGATAAATCCTTTGAAATCAACCACTAGGACGAGTTTAAAGGGGCGCGGCTCTCCTGCATGGACAGGGCGTTCAGGGGAACCTGTGGCACCTGTCGAAGTTTCTGGGGCGGGCGTTTGATGCCTGCCGGTTGTCATCTGTAAGTCATCTCTCACACCGTCGGGGCATGAAATTCGTTACGGCACTATGAGCGATAGGTCGCAGGAGAAGTTCCTGGGTGAGTTTTGCCTCGATGAAAGATTTCTAAATAATTCTTCAGTGGCAAATACTTTCAAACTGATAGCACAGGGGCGTTTTACCCCTGTATATAAAGGGCGAGCCTGAGGGGAGATGTTTTTATGCCAGTATCGAAAAAATTTTTTCAAAATTCGTCAAAAAAGTACGAACGGTCTTATGACGGTTGGCGATAACCCCACTCTTGACGGATTCATGGCGCCGATTTGTTGACATGGTGGCGCGGTGATGCATGCCCCCTGGTGGTGCGTGCTCACATTCGGAAACACTGCAAAGCCCTACGAAAGCTAAGGTTTTGCCCGGGGTGGTCGTTAACCCCAAGGGACGCTCACTTGGAGCTGTTCATGTACGACGGAGCGTCTTGGGCAGCCTGGGGCCACTGGCCACCAGGGGCGTCTCATCCTTAACCACAGGGAAGAGACGAGATGACGCTAATGAAAAAGACATCGCAGGTTTTGCTCGCCACCGTATCGCTGCTTGCTGCCGCGTTGGCGCAGGCTGGGCCTAACGTCAATGTGACGTTCAAAAATGTGGGGACTGTACCCGCAGAGTTGAAGATGGTTACGTCGAACGAGACCAGTACCTATCAGATAGCCAGCCCTAAACCGGCCCAAGGGGTCCCCGCGGGTGGCCAGATCAACTTCAACGTGCAGCGCGTGGTAAGCCCAGACGTCAATGCCGCCATGGTTCGCTATACCATTGGCCGTAAAACGTGCGCATTTGGTACAACTTTCCAGATGCGCGTACTTCCCGGTGGGATAAAACAACCCCAGTGGACCAAAACTGCGACGCCCAGCGGGGGAGCAACGTGTACAGCGAATATAACCAGCACGCGCGCGGATAATTCATGGAGTGTTGAGTTCACCATGAAGTAACTCATTCCAGTGGCTGCAATCTGCCTCGCCTGTGAGCCTGCGAGGCAGATTGTTTAGGCATATACCATTTGCTTGCGCAATAGTGACATGGGTGAGTTATGGAAATCATCAATACTTTCGTGATGCGCGAATTGAATTTAAATAATTCAGTACCTATCAGGCGCGTCGCTGATCCTGCTGAAGCTGAACAGACAAAGCCTGTAACAGCGCCCTCATCGGACACGCGAAGTGAGATATCGTCGTTAGCCCGCCAGCTCAGCGATGCCGCAACACGCGCGGCGTCCAGGGATGCTCAGTTGGGTCGAAAAGAGCTTGCGGAGCTGGCCAAAACGATACTGGATAAAGTGTGGGGCGGCAGTTACCAATTCAGCAAAAGTGCCTACGACGCCTTCGTCCCCGATACCGAAGATTCTGCATTGCTGGAGCGCGCACGGCAGGCGACAGCATTTTTAAACGGTAAGGAAGAGAACCCTTTCGGGCAACTCGCTCGAGAGCAGTTGAGCTTGATCGTGTATGACGAAGGCGGTGAATTTACAATGAATGAGCGTCATGCCGCCTGGCAAGAGCTGAGTAAGCGCGAATGTGAGTGGACTGTATATATGGGCCATAAAATCAGTGCTGAAATTCAAACGACAGGAAGTAAAGATCAGGGGCTTTATGAAATGCTCGATTACTACAGGTCATTACCTCCCATTGAACAAGCGCAGCTGGGGAATTACGAAGCTGACATCATGATGCAATTCTCGATTTCCGAAGTTGAATGGCCTGAATTCAATACTTCGCTGATCGACATGATTGCCAAAGAATGGGAGCCGGCGAAGGACGCTATGGCTAACCCACTCGACCCGCAGGCTGAAGGTTCGCCCAACGGGGAACCCAAAGCATGAACCCGATCGTCACCCTTCAGGGCATCACCCGCCGACTGGGCACTCAACCGGTGCTGCACAACCTTTCACTCACCATCCCGCACGGCCAGACCTGCGCCATCATCGGCCCCTCCGGCGCGGGCAAAAGCACCTTGCTCAACCTGATTGGCCTGCTCGACCAGCCTTGCTGCGGCCGGATGATGTTGGCCGGCCGGGACATGACGGCAACCACGGCAGACCAACGGGCAATCCTGCGCAACCGCATGCTGGGGTTCGTCTTCCAGAGCTTCAACCTGCTGCCGCGGCTTTCTGCGCTGGACAACGTCGCCTTGCCGCTGAGCTACCGCGGTATTGGGCAAGCGGCCGCGCGGCGGGCGGCGCGGGCGCAGCTGGAGGCGGTCGGGCTTGGCGAGCGTGCGCAACACTTGCCGGCCGACATGTCCGGCGGCCAGCGGCAAAGGGTGGCCATCGCCCGGGCGCTGGTGACCGAGCCTGCGTTGCTGCTGGCCGATGAGCCGACTGGCAACCTCGATGGCGCCACGGCCGAGGAGATTGCCGGGCTGTTGCTGCGGCTCAATCGCGAGCGCGGTGTGACCTTGCTGATGGTCACGCACGATCCCGCCATGGCACGGCGCATGGACCGTTGCATCGAAGTACGTAATGGCGGGGCCTTCGATGCCTGAGTGCTATGGGCCTTCCTGGTCACAGCGCCTGGGCGAGGCGTTGGCCGGCTTGCGCCAGGCGGGCCGTCGCACAGGGCTGGCGTTGATCGGCATCGCCGTGGGCTGTGCCGCGCTGGTGGCCTTGCTCAACATCGGCCACAGTGCGGCGCAGCATGCACAGCAGTTGTATCAGGGCATGGGGAGCGAACTGCTGGTCGCCAATCTGCAGGCTGAGGCAGAAGGCGTGGTGCCGGCAACGTTGGACCTTGCCGGGTTGCCTGCCTCCATTCGCGCCGCGGCGCCACTGATGGTCACGGTAGCCACGCTGCAACTGGCGAGTGTGCGCCAGGAGGTCATGGTCGCTGGCAGCACCTTGCAGTTGGCACCGGTATTGGGCCTGGAGGCCAGGCAAGGCCGGTTGTTGTCCAGCTATGACGACGATGCCACGCACGTGCTGTTGGGGGCTGCGTTGGCCCTCCATTTGAATGCAACGGTAGGCGATTACCTGCAGCTGGGCCGCTATCTGTTCGAGGTAGTTGGCGTGCTGGCGCCCCGCGGCCACAACCCGCTACTGCCCTTGGAAGTCGACGAGGCGTTGTTGATGCCGCTGGCAGGCATGCGCCGCCTGGGCGTTGCCCCGCAAGCCGGCATGCTGCTTGCCCGTGGGCATGACGCGGCAGGCCAGCAACGCACCGCGCAATTGCTCGCCCGCTACCTGCGCGCACGCTTGCCGGGGTACGAAGTGGACGTGCAGTTGCCCCAGCAGTTGCTTGAAGGCATGGCCAACCAGTCACGGATGTTCAACTGGATGTTGGGTGGGTTCGCGGGTATCGCCTTGCTGCTGGGTGGGGTGGGGGTGATGAATGTGATGTTGATGAGCGTAACGCAAAGGCGCCGCGAAATCGGCGTGCGCCTGGCGTTGGGCGCACGTGCCCGCGACATCGCCTGGCTGTTCTTGCTCGAGGCCGTGTTGCTGGCAGCGGGTGGGGCAGTGCTTGGGGCGCTGCTGGGGCTGGTGGCTGCCGCAGGCTTTGTCCTGATGTCCGGGTGGGGCTTTGCCCTGCATGTGTTCTCGATACCGCTGGGTATGGGCAGTGCGCTGGCGCTTGGGTTGTTTTTCGGCCTGCAGCCGGCGCTCGCTGCCGCACGCCTGCAGCCGGTGCTGGCACTGCGGGATGATTAGGCCTTTGCTTGCCCTGTGGCTGGCATTGCTGGGCGGGTCGGCATGTGCCACCGAAGTGTTGCGCCCGTCTTACCCCAGCCAGGCACTGGCAGTATCCGCCATCGCCTGGACAGCCTCCGAAGGCGGTGAAGTGGAGCTTGAACTTGCCGATGCCATCGCCCTGGCCCTGCGCGACAACCGCGCTGTCCGCAGTGCCTACCTTGAACGCATCGCGCAGAAATTCGACCTGCGCGTGGCGCATGATCGCTATGCCCCGCAGCTGCAACTCAAGGCCCGCTACCTGGGTAACCGCAACAGTGATGATCACTACCGCGAAACCCAGCTGGCCCCCTCGGCGAGCTTGCTCACACCCTACGGCACTCGCCTGAGCCTGGATTGGGCCTATGGCCAAACTCGCGCCGACCGGGCTGGCGCACGATACCGGGATGGCGCCAACCTGATGGTGATCCAACCGCTGTTGCGTGGCGCCGGGCGGGAGGTGGCCAGCGCGCCCCTGCGCCAGGCCCAGCTGACTGAGCAACTCAACCGGTTGGCGCTCAAGGACAGCGTGGCCCTGGCCATCACCCGTACCATCCTGCATTACCGCGAGCTGCTGCAAACCCAGGAACAATTGAGTATCGCCGAGCAGGCGCTGGCGCGGGCGCGGCAATTGCTCGAGGTCAACCAGGCGTTGATCGCCTCCGGGCGTATGGCAGCGTTCGACAGGGTTCAGGCTGAGGCCGAAGTGGCCAGCCAGGAACTGGCACTGGAAGGTAGCCGCAATCAGCTGCATGCCAGCCGGCAGGCCCTGGCCCAGGTGTTGGCCGTGGACCTTGGCGCGCCTTTGCGGGCGGTGGAGCGGGTTGAGGTTCAGCGCTTGCAGGTGGATGCCGAGCAGGCGCTGGTGAAAGCGCAAGCGCTGCAACCGGCCTATCTGATGCAGTTGATCAGCGGCGAACAGGCGGCCATCGACCTGCAGGTGGCGCGCAACGGCCAGTGGTGGGACTTGGCCCTGGTCGGTGGAGCCAGCCAGACTCGCCAGCGGCCAGGCAACCACGCCAGCTGGGAGCACTATCTGGGCCTGGAGGTGGAAATTCCCATCGGCGACTTGAGCCGCCGCCAGGCCGAGGTACGGGCGCGGGTGGCTGTGGAGAACCAGCAGGTCAGCCTTGCCGAGTTCCACCAACAGTTACAGCGTGAGGTGCTGGGTGCGGTGCGTGATACCCAGGTACGCTGGCGTCAGCTGGAAATTGCCGGGCGGGCCTTGGCGTTGTCGCGGCGCAAGCTGGAGATCGAGCGGGAGCGGCTGGCAGCGGGGCGCTCAAGCAACTTCCAGGTGCTGAGTTTCGAGGGCGACCTGCGCCAGGCCCAGCATGCCGAACTCGATGCCAGGATCGCCTACCTCAATGGCCAGGCGCAACTTGACCAGGTTCTGGGCACCACGCTGGAGCGCTGGGCGGTCGCGCTGAATGACTAGCTGGCGGCGGTTGGCATGGCTGCTGCCCGGGCTGCTGGCGCCGGTGCTGTGGTGGGCGTGGCCCGCTGCCGAGCCGCCGATTGCTGACGAGCGCTGGGTGTGGGTGGAGCCGCAACGGCTCGAGCGTCGCTTGGGCCTGGTCGGCAAGGTCCAGGCGGCGCGCCAGGAAATTCAAGCTGCGCCCTTTGACGCGGTGGTCGCCGCGCTGATGGTCGCCGAAGGGCAGCGGGTGAGCGCTGGCCAGCCGCTGTACAGGCTCGATACCGCCCAGATCGATGTGCAGACACGTCAGGCCGAGGCCGAGTGGCTCAAAGCCCGTGCGAGCCACCGGCAGTTGCAGGGCTGGCAGGCGGGGCCTGAGGTCACGCGGGCACGCCGGTCGGTGCTGGCCGGCCGCGCTTCGCTGGCGCTCAGCCAGGCGGCGTTGGTAGACACGCGGCGCTTGTTCGAGCGCGGGATCGTTGCCCGTATCGAGGTCGACAGCCTGGCGCAGCAAGTGTCGGCGCAGCGCCAGGCCTTGCAGGATGCCGAAGACGAACTGCAGGGGGTGCTGGCGCGTGGGCAGGGTGATGGGTTACGCATCGCGCAGATGGAACTGACCAACGCCCAAGCGCGTTGGCAGGCATTGCTGGCACTGCGACAGCGGCAGGTAGGCACTGCACCTTTCGCCGCCCTGGTTGCGCCCGTCGGTAGCCGCGACGGCGCAGCTGCACGCGCCGTGCAGGCTGGCCAGCAGGTCAGCCAAGGCACCCCATTGCTGGCGCTGATCGACCTGGGCCAGCTGCAGGTGCTGGCCGGGGTGCACGAACAGGATCTTGCCTGGCTGCGCGAGGGGCAGCAGGCCGATGTGTTGGTCGCGGGCCAGGCACTGGCAGGCAAGGTGCGGCGCATCGGGCTTCAGGCCAGGGACGATGCGGGGCAGGGGGCTTGGTATGACGTGCTGGTGGAACTGGATGCGCCTCGCGAGCCAACGGAATTGGGGCTGCGCCTGGGGATGAGTGCGCAGTTGACAGTGAGGGTTCATCGAACGGAGCAGGGGGTTGCGGTGCCAGCGCAAGCACTGCGGGTGGATGAGGCAGGGCGCGATTACGTGCGCTACCGCAGTGCGGCTGATGGGCCGGAGCGCAGGGTCGCGGTCACGGTCGGTATCGCGGTAGCGCAAGGGGTAGAAGTGCAAGGGCTGCAGGCGGGTTATGTGCAGGTCCCGTAGGGGGCCGCGTTGCGGCCCTGTCGCCAGCAAGCCGGCGCCCACAGGCAGGTGTTGCGCCGATCAATCGGCAGGGTGGTCGCGCAGGAACACCAGATGATCAGCTTTGGACTGCTCGGCACTGTAGTAGTAGCCCTGCACATCGAACTGCTTGAGCTGCTCCGGGTCGTTGACCCGCTCCTGGATGACGAAGCGGCTCATCATGCCGCGGGCTTTCTTGGCGTAGAAGCTGATGATCTTGTACTGGCCGTTTTTCTGGTCCTTGAAGTCGACGTTGATCACCCGGCCCTTGAGCGCGGTGCGTTTCACGGCGCTGAAATACTCGTTGCTGGCCAGGTTCAGCAGCAGGTCATCACCTTGGTCGGCCATTGCCTGGTTCAGCCATTCGCTGATGCGTGTGCCCCAGAAGGCATACAGGTCCTTGCCGCGGCTGTTGGCCAGCTTGGTGCCCATTTCCAGGCGGTAGGGCTGCATCAGGTCCAGTGGCCGCAACAGGCCGTAAAGGCCCGACAACATGCGCAGGTGCTGCTGGGCGTAGGTAAAGTCGTCCTCGCCGAGGGTTTCGGCATCCAGGCCGGTGTACACGTCGCCCTTGAAGGCCAGCAGCGCCTGCTTGGCGTTGGCCGGGGTGAAGTCTGGGGTCCAGCTGCCAAAGCGTGCGGCGTTGAGGCCGGCGAGTTTGTCCGACAGGTGCATCAGTTCGCTGATCTGCGCCGGCGACAGCTCGCGCAGCTGCACGATCAGCGCCTGGGAGTCGTCCAGGTACTGGGGCAGGGTGAAACGCTCGGTCACCGGCGGGGTGTCGTAATCGAGGGTCTTGGCGGGGGAAATCACCGTCAGCATCGGGTCGGCTCCTGGAATCGTTGCCGGGGATTCTACGGATTGAAGGGGTGAACGCCAAACTATGGTGACAATAGACACAGACCATCGTTTGAGCAGGCGCTATAGTGCCCGTTTCGCCGTCACGGAGAGACCGATCGTGCGCATTGCCGGTGCCTTGCTGGCCTTGATGATGAGCCTGGCCGCCCAGGCCGCCCCCATTCCCCCGGCCAGCCTCGACCGCAGCCTGTGGCCCGAGCAACTGGACAGCCCGGCGCTGTTCGATGTGGCCTCGCGGGCGGAGATCCTGTCGTTTGCCCAGGTACTGCATGAAAGCGAGCTGCTGGATGACGCTACCCTGGCGGCACGCTTGGGGCTGCGCCAGATCAACCTGCAGAAGGTGCGAGCAGTACGGGCACGCATGTGGCAGCGTTTGTGGCAGGGTTACCAGCAGGCGCAGCGCAGTTGCGAGCAGGATGCCTCGTTCTGCTATCTGGTTGAGTCCATGGCTGACTTACGCACCAAGGCGGCGACATTTGCAGCTGATGTCGGCACGTTCTATACAGGTTGGATAGAGCCTAGCCACCAGTTCCATGTGCGCTATCTCGATGAACAACTGCGCAAGGCGGCGTTGTTGCCACAGACCAGCAGCGAGGTCGAGCGCCTGTCCAACCGCGAGCGCAATGGCGATGAACTGAACGATCGCATGTTCCTGCTGACCTTCGTTGGCGGCCCTGGCCCCGAGGGCAGCACCACCGATACGCTGGCCCATTACCTGCGCAAACAGAAGCTGCAGGGCACGTTCTTCGTCTTGGGCAACCGCTTGCAGCAGCGCCGTGATGCCGGTGCCGTGGGCGCGCTGAGCCGACTTTATAAAGGACAATGCGTGGGTATTCAGGGCTGGGAATACCGCTCGCATGCCCAGTGGAATGGTTGGCAGGATTCGCTCAAACGTAGCCAGGCCCGGGTGCAGGCCGATTTGCCGGAGCAATATGTGCCGCTGTTCCGCCCACCGTATGGCCAGCGTCGGGCCGATGGCGAGGCGTTCATGGCCAGCCAGCAACTGCGTGTTTCGCTGTGGGATATCGATGCCCAGGATGACGGCCCGTTGAGTGCTGAAGCTTCAGCCCAGCGGGTGGTGACGTTGATGCTGCTGTGGCGCAAGGGCGTGATTCAGTTCCACGACAGCCTGCCTAAGGCTCAGCCGGCAGTGGAATGGTTGCTGCGCAATACCGCACAAAGTGGCATCGGTTGGGAGGATTGCCGCGAATACGGCTATCAGGATTAACGGGTCTGATTTCTGACTGTAGACCCGTCTGGGGTCAGCGCCAAGGCCTATTCGTCATTCGGAAAAATAAACTTCATCAACACGAAAAAACGCTTTTTTTAGTCATCGTTTTTGCTGTATGAAGAAACCAGACAGCCGATTCCTGCAGCACAGGTGGCGTCATCCAAGCCCACCTTGCCAGGTTACTTCCCGCCCGTAGCAACGCGGATACGGGGAGCACGGCAGTCACTCTGCGGCGCAGCAGACCGCGCCGTGTGGCTTCGACATAAGGTGACCGAGTATGGATGACCAAGGACGCAACCCTTCCTCCAGCAAGCCAATCCTCTATGTGCTCGATACCAACGTCCTGATTCACGACCCCAACGCATTACTCAACTTCGAGGAGCACCACGTCGCCATACCCATGACGGTGCTGGAGGAACTCGACAAGCTCAAGACCGGTAAACAGACCATCGCCGCCGAATGCCGCCAGGCCATCCGCCTGATCGACCAGACCCTAGGTGATGCCTCGCCCAGCGATGTCGAGCAGGGTGTGCCGATCCAACGCAACAAAAGTGGGCCCAAGGGCTTCCTGTCCATCCTGATGACCCCGCGCAACGAGCCGAACAAGCTGCTGCCGGAGAACCTCAACGACAACATCATCATCAACCAGTTGCTCGAAGTCCGCGCCCGGCGCACCGACTTCGACGTGGTGCTGGTCACCAAAGACATCAACATGCGCCTGAAGGCGCGCGCCTGCGGTATCGCGGCCGAGGACTACAGCACCGACCAGTTGGTCGATGACGTGTCGCTGTTGTCCAAGGGCTACCATTCGGTCACCGGCTCGTTCTGGGACCGCGTCAGCAAGGTCGATACCCGTCAGGAGCGGGGTCGCACCTGGCATCGGGTACAGATGATCGACAACCTGCCGGCTGTGCACATCAATGAGTTCATCATTGATGAGCAAGGTTTCGTAGGCTGGATCAAGGGCATCCGCAACGACGAGCTGCTGCTGCTCGACCTGCATCAGGAACCCCTGTTGCACCAGGAGGCCTGGGGCCTGAAACCGCGGGATATCCACCAGAGCCTGGCGCTGTTCGCGCTGCTCGACCCGGACATCCACCTGGTCAACCTGACCGGCGCCGCCGGTTCCGGCAAGACCATCCTGGCCTTGGCTGCAGCCATCGAGCAGACCATGGTCAGCAAGCGCTACCGGCGCATCATCGCCACCCGCAGCGTGCAGGGGCTGGACCAGGAAATCGGCTTCCTGCCGGGCACCGAAGCGGAGAAGATGGAGCCTTGGCTGGGCGCCATCACCGACAACCTCGAAGCCTTGCACATGGATGACGAAAGCACCCATGGCAGCGTCGAATACATCCTTGAGCGGGTACCGCTGCAGTTCAAATCGCTGAACTACATCCGTGGCCGCAGCTTCCAGCAGAGCCTTATCCTGATCGACGAGTGCCAGAACCTCACGCCGCACCAGATGAAAACCATCATCACCCGTGCCGGCTCCGGTTCCAAGGTGGTCTGCCTGGGCAACCTGGCGCAGATCGACACCCCCTACCTGTCCGCGACCAGCTCGGGCCTCACCTACCTGACCGAGCGCTTCAAGGACTTCCCCCACGGCGTGCACATCACCTTGCAGGGCGTCCCGCGCTCGGTGCTGGCCGAGTATGCCGAGTCGCATCTGTAACCCTCCTCGCCGGGCGGCGCTCCGCCCGGCCTCTTCGCGGGGCAAGCCCGCGAAGAGGCCACCGCTGACTGTACATTCCACTGCTCAAACCTGACCCACAGGTTTACACTCTGTGTTCCCTTCACAGGAGCAGAGCAGTGCTGACACATCTTGATTCCCAGGGCCGCGCCAACATGGTCGATGTCACTGAAAAGGCCGTGACCGAGCGCGAGGCCATTGCCGAAGCCCGCGTGCGCATGTTGCCGCAGACCTTGCAGATGATCGTCGATGGCGAGCACCCCAAGGGCGATGTGTTCGCCGTGGCGCGTATTGCCGGCATTCAGGCAGCGAAAAAGACCAGTGACCTGATCCCGCTGTGCCATCCGCTGATGCTCACCAGCGTCAAGGTCGAACTCAGTGCCGACGGCGCAGATGCCGTGCGCATTGTCGCCCGCTGCAAGCTGGCCGGGCAGACCGGTGTGGAGATGGAAGCGCTGACCGCCGCCAGCGTCGCCGCGCTGACCATCTACGACATGTGCAAGGCCGTGGACAAGGGCATGGTCATCGAGCAGGTGCGCCTGCTGGAGAAGCTGGGCGGCAAGAGCGGCCACTACAAGGTGGAGGCGTGATGAATGTGAACGTGATGTACTTTGCCCGTTACCGCGAGTTGCTCGGTGTGGATGCCGAGCGCCTGGAAGGTGAATTCAAGGTGGTCGACGATGTTCGCCTGGCCTTGGTCGCCAAGGGTGGGCAGTACGAGGTGCTGGCCGAGCAGAACCTGATGTGCGCACGCAACGAAGAGCTGTGCAGGCTGGACGAGCCGCTGGAAGCGGGCGATGAGGTGGCGTTTTTCCCACCGGTCACCGGAGGCTGAGCATGGCGGTGCGAGTGCAGCAAGCGGCGTTCGACCCGGGCGCAGAGGTCAATGCCATGCACGCCGCCAACGTCGGCGTGGGGGCGGTGGTCGGCTTTGTCGGCTATGTGCGTGATTTCAACGACGGTCGGGATGTGGCGGGGATGTTCCTCGAGCACTATCCGGGGATGACCGAGAAGGCCCTGGCCAAGATCGTGGTCGAGGCCGAACAGCGCTGGCCGTTGCTCAAGGTCGAGGTGCTGCATCGCATTGGTGCACTGCAGCCGGGAGAGCCGATCGTGTTCGTCGGCGTGGCCAGTGCGCACCGGCAGGCGGCGTTCGATGCCTGCAATTTCATCATGGATTATCTGAAGACCCGCGCGCCGTTCTGGAAGAAGGAGAACACCCAGGAGGGGCCGCGGTGGGTGGAAGGCAAGCAGAGCGATCAGGACGCGGCGGGGCGCTGGTAAGGCCTGATTGAATGGCCGGGGCTTTGCCCCGGATCGCCGGCAAGCCGGCTCCCACAGGTACCTGTGGGAGCCGGCTTGCCGGCGATTGGGCTGCAAAGCAGCCCGCTATCAATGATGCTTGCGCGGCACCGGCTTGAGCAGCTCGTCCGGCGGCATCTCGCACTTGATCTTGCGCCCCAGCAGCTCTTCGATCGCAGGCAGCTGATACGAGTCGTCCTCACCGGCAAAGCTGATCGACACACCATTGGTGCCGGCACGGCCCGTACGGCCGATACGGTGCACGTAATCGTCCGGATCTTCCGGCAGGGTGAAGTTGATCACGTGGCTGATGCCGTCGATGTGAATGCCGCGCCCTGCCACGTCGGTGGCCACCAGCACAGTGATGCGGCCTTCGCGGAAGCTCTCCAGGGTACGGATACGCTTGTGCTGCGGCACATCACCCGACAGCTGGGCGGCGTTGATGCCGTCGCGCACCAGTTTTTCCTCGATGCGCCGCACCTCGTCCTTGCGGTTGGCGAACACCATCACCCGTTCCCACTTGTTCTGGGTTACCAGGTTGTACAGCAGCTTGTACTTGTCGCTGCCGGCCACGGCATAGACGTGCTGTTCGACGGTTTCGCTGGCGACGTTCTCCGGCTCGATCTCGACGATGGCAGGGTCGGTGGTCCACTGCTTGGCCAGGTTCATCACGTCATCGGTGAAGGTGGCGGAGAACAGCAGGGTCTGCCGCTCGCTTTTCGGTGGGGTCTGGCGAATGATCTGGCGTACCTGGGGGATGAAGCCCATGTCGAGCATGCGGTCGGCTTCGTCCAGCACCATCACCTCGACCATGTCCAGGTGCACGTCACCGCGCTGGTTGAAGTCCAGCAAGCGGCCCGGGGTGGCCACCAGAATGTCGCAGTGGCGCGCTTCCAGGGCCTTGAGCTGCTTGTCGAAGTCCATGCCGCCGACGAACGTCATGACGTTCAGGCCGGTGTACTTGGTCAGGGCAGCGGCGTCCTTGGCGATCTGTACCACCAGCTCGCGGGTCGGCGCGATGATCAGCGCGCGCGGTTCGCCCATGTAGCGTTCCTTGGGCGGTGGCGTCTGCTGCAGCTGGGAGATGATCGAAATGAGGAACGCGGCGGTTTTGCCAGTGCCGGTCTGGGCACGGCCGATGGCGTCCTGGCCACGCAGGGTGTAACCCAGTACCTGAGCCTGGATCGGCGTGCAGTACGGGAAGCCCAGGTCGTGAATGGCGTGCATCACCTCGTTGGACAGCTTGAAGTCATGGAAGCGGGTTTTGCCTTCCTGCGGCTCGACCACGAAGTCTTCCGGCTTCCACAGGCTTGCCTGGGGTTTGGGCTTGCGCTCGCGGCGTGGTTTGTCCTTGGCCGGCTTGTCGGCAGCGGGCATTGCGGCAGGCGCTTGAGCCTCGACGGCCGGCTTGGCGGCGGGTTTGGCACGCGGTTGGCTGGGCTGCGGCTCGGGCTGAGCCACGGGGGCCGCGGCGGGCGCGGGCGGCGTGAGGCTGGCAGCAGGAGCGACGGCCTGAGGCGCGGCGTCTCCCTTGCCGAATATTTTTTTGAGTGCCTTGAGCACGATCGTCTCATCAACTGATTAAGGAATGTACGCCCGGCAGTGTAATGCAAGATCCGGACGCGGCGTAGCGGAATAGGACCACAACTACAAGAGATACTGCTTATTGCAGCTGCTTGCTCAGCCAGTTGTAGATGTCGCTCAGCTCCTCGACAGCGACTTCGTGCTCCATCGGGTATTCATGCCATTGGGCGGCAACACCCCAGGTATTGAGGTACTCGAAGGCGGTACGGCCCATGGCTGGAATTACCACCGAATCATGCACACCGTGCAGGCACAGGGCAGGGGTGCGCTGTTGGCAGGCGCTGAGCTGGTGGCTGTCGCTGAAGGTTGGCGCGTAGGTGGACAGTGCGATCACGCCGCCCAGCGCTTCTTGCCACTTTATATAGGCAGTGTGCAGCACCACTGCGCCCCCTTGAGAGAACCCCGCCAGGTAGATGCGTGACAAGTTGATGCCTTTGCCCTGTTCGGCCTTGATCAGCGCAATGATCTGCTCGGCCGATTCTTCCAATTGCGCTTCGTCAATGGCGCGGGCCGGGGTCATGGCCTTGATGTCGTACCAGCTGGGCATTGCATAGCCGCCGTTGATGGTAACCGGCCGGGTTGGCGCCTGGGGCATGACGAAGCGTGTGCTGAGCAGGCGTTCCTGCATGAATTCGGCAACCGGTAGGAAGTCGTAACGGTCGGCGCCCAGGCCATGCAACCAGATCACACAAGCGTCTGCGGTTTTCTGGGGTTCGAGAATAAGCGGGTTGGTCATGACTGCTCCGAAAGTGTGCGGATCTGGTAAAGGCATGCGCAAAAAGAAGGCGCTGGAAATGATTGTCAGAAAAAGAATGTCGCAACGATACAACTTTCCCTACTTGACGTGCGCTTAAACGCTTTAGCCGTCGACTGTGGTACGCCGTTTGCTATGGAACATCCGATGCAAGGGTCAGGCCGGCACGGTAACACCCTTGCACGCAAGGCTGTCATAGAACAGCCCATTGCGCCAATTGACCCAAGAACAAGCCAACACGGGTCGGATGCGCCTCATAAGGGTGCGGTGCAATTCCGGCTCATACAACAAGAGCGATTTGGAGGTTGTGAATGAAGATGTTGAAAACCACCCTGGCAGTCCTTACCGCTGCCGCCGCGCTGGGCGCCGTGAGCAACGCCCAGGCCGGCGCCACCCTCGATGCGGTAAAGAAGAAGGGCTTCGTCCAGTGTGGCGTGAGCGACGGTCTTCCAGGGTTCTCGGTGCCTGATGCGCAGGGCAAGATCGTCGGTATCGATGCCGACGTCTGCCGCGCTGTTGCCGCCGCCGTGTTCGGCGACGCCACCAAGGTCAAGTTCAGCCAGCTCAACGCCAAGGAACGCTTCACTGCGCTGCAGTCGGGCGAAGTCGACGTGCTGTCGCGCAACACCACCTGGACCAGCTCGCGCGATGCCGGCATGGGCCTGGTGTTTGCCGGTGTCACCTACTATGACGGCGTTGGCTTCCTGGTCAACAAGAAGCTGGGGGTTTCCAGTGCCAAGGAGCTCGATGGCGCGACCATCTGCATCCAGGCCGGTACTACCACCGAGCTGAACGTTTCCGACTACTTCCGCGCCAATGGCCTGAAGTACACCCCGATCACCTTCGACACCTCTGACGAAAGCGCCAAATCGCTGGAATCGGGCCGTTGCGATGTGCTGACCTCGGACAAGTCGCAGCTGTTCGCCCAGCGCTCCAAGCTGGCCGCGCCGACCGACTACGTGGTGTTGCCGGAAACCATCTCCAAGGAACCGTTGGGCCCAGTGGTCCGCAAAGGCGACGAGGAGTGGTTCAGCATCGTCAAGTGGACCCTGTTCGCCATGCTCAACGCCGAAGAGGCGGGTATCACCTCGAAGACTGTCGAGGCTGAAGCCAAATCGACCAAGAACCCGGACAACGCCCGTTTGCTCGGCGCTGACGGCGAGTACGGCAAGGACCTCAAACTGCCCAAGGACTGGGTAGTGCAGATCGTCAAGCAAGTGGGCAACTATGGCGAAGTGTTCGAGAAGAACCTGGGCCAGAGCACTGACTTGAAGATCGACCGTGGCATGAACGCCCTGTGGAACAACGGCGGCATCCAGTACGCGCCACCTGTGCGCTGATGGCTGCACCCTGCGGCGGCATCCCGCCGCCGCAGGCTGTTCGAATCCCTACTGTCCGGGGCACTTCATGCAAAATCGAATCGGCGCACAAAAGGGGTTATCCCTGAACGATCCGCGTGTGCGCGCGTGGCTGTTCCAGGTTCTCACGATCATCTTCGTGGTGGGCCTGGGCTGGTACCTGTTCCACAACACTCAAACCAACTTGCAGCACCGGGGGATCACCTCGGGTTTCGACTTCCTCGACCGCAGTGCCGGCTTTGGTATCGCCCAGCATCTGATCCCCTATGTGGAATCCGACAGCTACGCGCGGGTGTTCGTCATCGGCCTGCTCAATACCCTGTTGGTGACCTTCATCGGCGTCATCCTGGCGACGGTGCTGGGCTTCATCATCGGTGTGGCGCGCCTGTCGCAGAACTGGATGATCAACAAACTGGCGACGGTGTATGTGGAAACCTTCCGCAACATCCCGCCGTTGCTGCAGATCCTGTTCTGGTATTTCGCCGTGTTCCTGACCCTGCCGGGGCCGCGGGGGAGCATCAACATCGACGATATGTTCTTCATCAGCAACCGTGGCCTGAACATGCCTGGCGCTGCCATGGCTGATGGCTTCTGGCCGTTTGTCGTTGCGGTGGTGCTGGCGATCGTGGCTATCGCGGCGATGGTGCGTTACGCCAACAAGCGCTTCAACGAAACCGGCGAACCGTTCCACAAGTTCTGGGTGGGGCTGGCGCTGTTGATTGCCATCCCGGGCCTGTGTGCGCTGCTGTTCGGCACACCGGTGCACTGGGAAGTGCCGCAGCTGAAGGGCTTCAACTTCGTGGGCGGCTGGGTGCTGATACCCGAGCTGCTGGCGCTGACGCTGGCACTGACTATCTACACCGCCGCGTTTATCGCCGAAATCGTGCGCTCGGGGATCCGTTCGGTCAGCCATGGTCAGACCGAAGCTGCCCGTTCGCTCGGCCTGCGCGAGGGCCCGACCCTGCGCAAGGTGATCATCCCTCAGGCCCTGCGGGTGATCATTCCGCCGCTGACCAGCCAGTACCTGAACCTGGCGAAGAACTCATCGCTGGCAGCTGGTATCGGCTACCCGGAGATGGTCTCGCTGTTCGCCGGTACCGTGCTCAACCAGACCGGCCAGGCCATCGAGGTGATTGCCATCACCATGAGTGTCTATCTCGCCATCAGCATCAGCATCTCGCTGCTGATGAACTGGTACAACAAGCGCATTGCGCTGATCGAGCGGTGAGGATACGCCCGTGAATGCTCATGTTTTCAAACCTGACATGCCGCCACCGGTGAAAACCGTCGGCGTATTCGCCTGGATGCGTGCCAACCTGTTCTCCAGTTGGCTCAACACCCTGCTGACCCTGTTCGCCGTGTACCTGGTGTGGTTGATCGTGCCACCGTTGCTGCAGTGGGCGTTGATCGACGCCAACTGGGTTGGCACCACGCGCGCCGATTGCACCAAGGAGGGCGCCTGCTGGGTGTTCATCCAGCAGCGCTTCGGCCAGTTCATGTATGGCTACTACCCGGCCGAACTGCGCTGGCGCGTGGACCTGACCGTGTGGCTTGCCGTGCTTGGCGCCGCACCTTTGTTCATCAAGCGTTTCCCGCGCAAGGCCGTGTACGGCCTGGGCTTTCTGGTGCTGTACCCGATCCTCGCCTACACGCTGCTGCATGGCGGCTACCTGGGCCTGGAAAGCGTGCCTACCAGCCAGTGGGGCGGGCTGATGTTGACCTTGGTGATTGCCACCGTGGGCATCGTCGGGGCCTTGCCTCTCGGTATCTTGCTGGCGCTTGGGCGCCGTTCGCGGATGCCAGCGGTGAAAGTGGTCTGCGTGACCTTTATCGAGTTCTGGCGGGGTGTGCCGTTGATCACCGTGCTGTTCATGTCGTCGGTGATGCTGCCGTTGTTCCTGCCCGAGGGCATGAGTTTCGACAAGCTGCTGCGGGCGATGATCGGCGTGATCCTGTTCCAGTCGGCGTACATCGCCGAGGTGGTACGCGGCGGCCTGCAGGCCATCCCCAAAGGGCAATACGAAGCGGCCGCGGCCATGGGCCTGGGCTACTGGCGTTCGATGGGCCTGGTGATCCTGCCGCAGGCCCTGAAGCTGGTTATTCCCGGCATCGTCAACACGTTCATTGCCCTGTTCAAGGACACCAGCCTGGTGATCATCATCGGCCTGTTCGACCTGCTCAACAGCGTCAAGCAAGCCGCCGCCGACCCGGCCTGGCTGGGCATGGCCACCGAGGGCTACGTGTTTGCCGCCTTGGTGTTCTGGATCTTCTGTTTCGGTATGTCCCGCTACTCCATGCACCTGGAGCGCAAGCTGGACACTGGCCACAAGCGTTAGGAGTTTCGAAATGAGTGAAGCGATCAAGCAGCCTGCTGGCCTCGAAGGCATCATCCAGATGCAGGGCGTGAACAAGTGGTACGGCCAGTTCCATGTACTCAAGGACATCAACCTGAACGTGCGTCAGGGCGAACGCATCGTGCTGTGCGGGCCGTCCGGCTCGGGCAAGTCCACCACCATCCGCTGCCTCAACCGCCTGGAAGAACACCAGCAGGGCCGCATCGTGGTCGATGGCGTGGAGCTGACCAACGACCTGAAGCAGATCGAGGCAATCCGCCGCGAGGTGGGCATGGTGTTCCAGCACTTCAACCTGTTCCCGCACCTGACCATCCTCGAAAACTGCACCTTGGCGCCCATGTGGGTACGCAAGATGCCGCGGCGCAAGGCCGAGGAAATTGCCATGCATTACCTGGAGCGGGTACGTATTCCGGAGCAGGCGCACAAGTTCCCGGGGCAGTTGTCCGGTGGCCAGCAGCAGCGCGTGGCGATTGCCCGGGCGCTGTGCATGAAGCCGAAGATCATGCTGTTCGACGAGCCGACTTCGGCGTTGGACCCGGAAATGGTCAAGGAGGTGCTCGACACCATGGTCGGCCTGGCCGAGGACGGCATGACCATGCTCTGCGTGACCCACGAGATGGGCTTTGCCCGCACCGTGGCGAACCGGGTGATCTTCATGGACAAGGGGGAGATCGTGGAGCAGGCGGCACCGGATGATTTCTTCGACCGGCCGCGCAGCGACCGCACCAGACTCTTCCTCAGCCAGATCCTGCACTGATGCAACTGGGGCCGCTCTGCGGCCCATCGCCGGCGAGCCGGCTCCCACAGGTACCGCGCCGCTCTCAGGATAGGCGCAGAACTTGTGGGCGCTGGCAAGCTGGCTCCCACAGGTACGGCGCCGCTCTCAGGATAGGCGCAGAACTTGTGGGAGCCGGCTTGCCGGCGATGGGCTGCAAAGCAGCCCTTCTGTTATTTCTCTTCTTCTGGGGCAGCTGCCGGAGCAGGCGGCGGCCGCAGCCCCACCTCGGCGATCAGCTTCAACTGCTGCCCATTGCGCATCACCTCGATGGTGATCTTCTCGTTGGGCTTGATCCGCGCCACCTGGTTCATCGACTTGCGCCCGTCACCGGCCGGTTCGCCGTTGATGCTGAGGATCACGTCGCCCAGTTGCAACCCGGCCTTCTGCGCCGGGCCGTCGCGGAAGATCCCCGCCACCACGATGCCAGGGCGCCCCTGCATGCCGAACGACTCGGCCAACTCCTGGCTCAACGGCTGCACCTCGATACCCAGCCAGCCACGGATCACCTGGCCGTGCTCGACGATCGACTTCATCACTTCCAGGGCCAGCTTGACCGGTATGGCGAAGCCGATGCCCTGTGAGCCGCCGGACTTGGAAAAGATCGCCGTGTTGATGCCGACCAGGTTGCCGTTGGCATCGACCAGCGCGCCGCCGGAGTTGCCCGGGTTGATCGCAGCGTCGGTCTGGATGAAGTCTTCGTAGTTGTTCAGGCCCAGCTGGTTGCGGCCGGTGGCGCTGATGATGCCCATGGTGACGGTCTGGCCGACGCCGAAGGGGTTGCCGATGGCCAGGGTGACGTCACCGATGTGAATGCTGTCGGAACGGCCGATGGTGATCGCCGGCAGGCTCTTGAGGTCGATCTTCAATACCGCAAGGTCGGTTTCGGGGTCGCTGCCGATCACCCGGGCCAGGGTTTCGCGGCCGTCCTTGAGCGCCACGACGATCTGGTCGGCGCCGCTGGTGACGTGGTTGTTGGTCAGCAGGTAGCCCTCGGGGCTCATGATCACCGCTGAGCCGAGGCTCGATTCCCAGCGCCGCTGCTTGGGCAGGTTGTCGCCAAAGAAGCGGCGGAACTGCGGGTCTTCGAACAAAGGGTGGGCGCTCTTGTTCACCACTTTGGTGGTGTACAGGTTGACCACCGCTGGTGCGGCGAGGGTCACGGCATCGGCGTAGGACACCGGGCCCTGCATGATCTGGGTGGTTTGTGGCGCCTGTTGCAGGTTGACGTCCTGGCTCGGCAGGCCGACCCATTGCGGGAAGCGCTGGATGATCAGCATGGCGATCAGAATGCCGGTAAGCAGGGGCCAGCCAAAATAACGCAAAGCCTTGAACATGAACGAATCCTGGGAGTGGGCGAGAGCCATGATGGCGCGGCGGTGCGCAAACGCGCGCGATCATACACCGGTTTCCCCAACGCCGGCGACGGCCCATAATGGCGGCCATTATACGGGCGTTGTTCCCGTTGAACGTGCAGATTTCGAGGAGATTTTCCATGGCCGTCGCCCTCAATACCCTGGTCGAGGAAGCCGAGCGCTACCTGGGCAGTGCGAAAATCCAGGATTACTGCCCCAATGGCCTGCAGGTCGAAGGCCGGCCGCAGGTCAGCCGCATCGTCAGCGGCGTTACCGCCAGCCAAGCGTTGCTGGATGCGGCGGTCGAGGCCGAGGCCGACCTGATACTGGTGCACCACGGCTATTTCTGGAAGGGCGAGAACCCGTGCATCACCGGCATCAAGCAGCGCCGCTTGAAAACCCTGCTCAAGCACGACATCAGCCTGCTGGCGTTCCATCTGCCCCTGGACGTGCACCCGGAAGTCGGCAACAACGTGCAACTGGCGCGGCAGCTGGACATCACGGTTGAAGGGCCGCTTGACCCTGAAAACCCCAAGGTGGTGGGGCTGGTTGGCTCACTGGCCGAGCCCATGACCGCGCGGGATTTTGCCCGACGCGTGCAGGAAGTCATGGGGCGCGAGCCGCTGCTGGTCGAAGGCGACGCGATGATCCGCCGGGTCGGCTGGTGCACCGGCGGCGGGCAGGGCTACATCGACACCGCGATTGCGGCCGGTGTGGACCTGTTCATCAGTGGTGAGGCGTCCGAGCAGACCTACCACAGCGCCCGCGAAAACGGTGTCAGTTTCATTGCGGCCGGGCACCATGCCACCGAGCGTTATGGTGTGCAGGCGCTGGGGGATTACCTGGCCCGGCGGTTTGCCGTGGAGCACCTGTTCATCGATTGCCCGAACCCGATCTGAGGCCTGTTCCGGCCTCATCGCCGGCAAGCCGGCTCCCACTGGAATACTGCAGGCTTCAAGGTGTGTGGTGAGCCTATGGGAGCCGGAGGTGAGCTGTAGGGCGGTGCATTGATAGCCAAACCCTCAGTCATATCGTTAGACCTTTTCGATCTAGCCCGGCGCCTAAATAGAATCAGCCGCTGTGATAAAGTGGCTCGCTCGAACACGGCCCGAAGGCCGTCCATAAGATCGTTTTTCGTGAGTAGCCATGGTCGACAAACTGACGCACTTGAAACAGCTGGAGGCGGAGAGCATCCACATCATCCGCGAGGTGGCCGCCGAGTTCGACAACCCGGTGATGCTGTACTCGATCGGCAAGGATTCCGCCGTGATGCTGCACCTGGCGCGCAAGGCCTTCTTCCCGGGCAAGCTGCCGTTCCCGGTGATGCACGTCGACACCCAGTGGAAATTCCAGGAGATGTACAGCTTCCGCGACAAGATGGTCGAGGAAATGGGCCTGGAGCTGATCACCCACGTCAACCCCGAGGGTGTGGCGCAGGGCATCAACCCGTTCACCCATGGCAGCTCCAAGCACACCGACATCATGAAGACCCAGGGCCTCAAGCAGGCACTGGACAAGCATGGTTTCGACGCCGCCTTCGGCGGAGCCCGCCGCGACGAAGAGAAGTCGCGGGCCAAGGAGCGCGTCTACTCGTTCCGTGACAGCAAGCACCGCTGGGACCCGAAAAACCAGCGCCCCGAGCTGTGGAACGTGTACAACGGCAAGGTCAACAAAGGCGAGTCGATCCGCGTCTTCCCGCTGTCGAACTGGACCGAGCTGGACATCTGGCAGTACATCTACCTCGAAGGCATCCCGATCGTGCCGCTGTACTTCGCCGCCGAGCGTGAAGTGATCGAGAAGAACGGCACCCTGATCATGATCGACGACGAGCGCATCCTCGAGCACCTCTCCGAGGAAGAGAAAGCCCGCATCGTCAAGAAGAAGGTGCGTTTCCGTACCCTCGGTTGCTACCCGTTGACGGGCGCTGTCGAGTCGGAAGCCGAAACGCTGACCGACATCATTCAGGAAATGCTCCTGACGCGCACTTCCGAGCGCCAGGGCCGGGTCATCGACCACGATGGCGCCGGTTCCATGGAAGACAAAAAACGTCAGGGCTACTTCTAATTTTCAGGGTTACTCCATGTCGCACCAATCCGATTTGATCAGCGAAGACATCCTCGCTTATCTGGCTCAGCACGAGCGCAAAGAACTGCTGCGTTTCCTCACCTGCGGCAACGTGGATGACGGCAAGAGCACCCTGATCGGGCGCCTGCTGCACGATTCGAAGATGATCTACGAGGACCACCTCGAAGCCATCACCCGTGATTCGAAGAAGTCCGGCACCACCGGCGAAGAAGTCGACCTAGCGCTGCTGGTCGACGGCCTGCAGGCCGAGCGTGAGCAGGGCATTACCATCGATGTCGCCTACCGCTACTTCTCCACCGCCAAGCGCAAGTTCATCATTGCCGACACCCCGGGCCACGAGCAGTACACCCGCAACATGGCCACCGGTGCATCCACCTGTGACCTGGCGATCATCCTGGTCGATGCCCGCTATGGCGTGCAGACCCAGACCCGTCGCCACAGCTACATTGCCTCGTTGCTGGGCATCAAGCACATCGTCGTCGCGGTCAACAAGATGGACCTCAAAGGCTTCGATGAAGGCGTCTTCGAGGCAATCAAGGCTGACTACCTGAAGTTTGCCGAGGCCATCAACCTGACCCCGAGCAGCCTGCACTTCGTGCCGATGTCGGCGCTCAAGGGCGACAACGTGGTCAACCGCAGCGAGCGTTCGCCGTGGTACACCGGCCCCGCGCTGATGGAAATCCTCGAAACCGTGGAAGTGGCGGCCGACCGCAACTTCACCGACCTGCGCTTCCCGGTGCAGTACGTCAACCGCCCGAACCTGAACTTCCGCGGCTTCGCCGGCACCCTCGCCAGCGGCGTGGTGCACAAGGGTGACGAAATCGTCGTACTGCCTTCGGGCAAGAGCAGCCGGGTCAAATCGATCGTCACCTACGAAGGTGAACTGGAAAACGCCGGCCCAGGCCAGGCCGTGACTCTGACCATGGAAGACGAGATCGACATCTCCCGTGGCGACCTGCTGGTGCATGCCGACAACGTGCCGCCGGTGACCGATCAGTTCGACGCCATGCTGGTGTGGATGGCCGAAGAGCCGATGCTCCCAGGCAAGAAATACGACATCAAGCGCGCCACCAGCTATGTGCCGGGCTCGATCGCAAGCATTACCCACAAGGTCGATGTGAACACGCTCGAGAAGGACGCAGCCAGCGCGCTGCAACTGAACGAGATCGGTCGCGTCAAGGTGTCGCTTGACAGCGCCATCGCCCTGGACGGCTACGACAGCAACCGCACCACCGGTGCGTTCATCGTCATCGACCGCCTGACCAACGGCACCGTCGGCGCCGGCATGATCATCGCCCCGCCAGTGCTGCCACACGGCAGCACCGGTCAGCATGGCAAGCTGGCCCACGTTTCCACCGAAGAGCGCGCGCTGCGCTTCGGCCAGCAGCCGGCCACCGTGCTGTTCAGCGGCCTGTCCGGCGCTGGCAAGAGCACCCTGGCCTACGCCGTCGAGCGCAAGCTGTTCGACATGGGCCGTGCGGTGTACGTGCTCGATGGGCAGAACCTGCGCCACGACCTAAACAAGGGCCTGCCACAAGACCGCGCTGGCCGCACCGAGAACTGGCGCCGCGCCGCCCATGTGGCGCGCCAGTTCAACGAAGCCGGCCTGCTGACCCTGGCCGCGTTCGTGGCCCCGGATGCCGAAGGCCGCGAACAGGCCAAGGCACTGATTGGCAAGGAGCGCCTGGTGACCGTTTACGTTCAGGCCTCGCCGCTGGCGTGCCGCGAGCGTGACCCGCAGGGCCTGTATGCGGCTGGTGGCGACAATATCCCGGGTGAGAGCTTCCCGTTCGATGTGCCGCTGGATGCAGACCTGGTGATCGATACCCAGAACACCAGTGTCGACGAAGGCGTGAAGTTGGTGCTGGATGTGCTGCGTCAGCGTGGCGCGATCTAAGTACTGGCTGCCATGCCAAACCCCGCTTCGGCGGGGTTTTTTGTTTATGAAGCGTGCATGTTTCACTAACCGTTACGGGTTGCCAGTTGCACAAGTTGAAAGGGCTGGCTCGGTCTAGGTTGTGCTTGAAGGGTCTATTCAGCCCCTGAGGAGGTACCATCACGACTGCTGCGCATAAAGAAATCCCCGCAATCGCTCACTATCCGTATTTGTCGCACCAGTTCCGGAGAGTTGTTCAGTGCTTGCTGTACCTTTCGTTTTAAGTCGTTTTCATACCGCTGTATCTCACTGCTCATGGCCGCTCTCCGATCGGATCGCGCTGTTGACCAAACCGCTATTCAACAGCCTCGATCCAGCTGGCCTTCTTGCCCTCGATCGATTTGAAATGCTGATCGTAGTCGCTTCGCCTCTCGCACCCTTGTTTATAGGGGTCCATGTCGCAAGCGAACTTCAGGTCCTGCTTATCAGGTAAAAGCAGGGGTCTCCCATGGACACATCCTGCCAAAATCGGGATCAACAAGAGTGCAGTTTTTCTCATTTCGTATCCTTGAACAAGGCAAGTCCCTGCGATTTTCGCCAAGCCACCACCTGCGCGATCACCTGCTCGGCGCGGCATTCGTGTGCGGTTTCGGTGTAGTAGATGAGGTCCGAGCCGTCGGGGTGGCCTGCTACAGCGATGAAGTGCTCCAGCAGGCGATCTTGCCAAGCTGAAGTGCCGGCAGCCTGCAGCAATGCTTCCACTACGGACTCGAACTCGGCATAGGTGTCGTCCGCGAGGTTTTGTTTCTGGCTGATCACCACGCCACCTCCGAAGAGAGCGCGTACTGCATGACGCTCATGATGCGCAGGTTGTCGGCGTCATACATCAGGCCGCCGAATTCGGGTGGGCTGAGATGGCTGATCTGGTAAGAAAGCAGGCCTTTTGCGGTATCACGGAAGGGCGCGTGGGGAGGCCAGCCCTGTTTGATGCGGTTGAGCTGGGAGGGGATGAATTGGTGGGAGTAGATGGGGTCTTCGGCGATTGCCATCCAGACTGCCTGGGTGAAGTGGTCGAAGTCATCGAAAGTCTGTGCGGCTAGCTTGTTGAGAATGTGATTGGGGAGATGAGCAGCCATAGGATAGTTCTCTTGAGCAGTGTCAAAAGATGGTGGCGTAGTCTTTGAATTTTATAAACCTAAGTAGGGCCTATTTGGCTGTGGGGCATTTTTTACTGATGTGTAGGAATTTTCGATTGCATGCGTGGGGAGGTCAGAGGGCCTGAGTTATCAGGACCTCTGAATGAACTTTGTCAGGACGTCTTGAAGCTATCTCTACCGTTAGCTAGGCGCCATTCCTTGACGATTCTGAGTATTTCCTGTGGCTCACCATCCTTGCTGGAAGCAGGCTTGTACAATAGATTAATACCAGATGGATGTTCAGTGATTTTTCTGAAATGTAGTAGCAGAGGAGCTAGTACAGCGTCAGGCTCGTCGTCATTTGCTCTGTCGATTTCGTTCAGGAAGTCCAGGAATTCTTCTTCTGTATAGTCGCTGAGTTTTTCTTTAAATATCATTGGTTGTCTCCATAATGAATTCTATTATGAGCCACCGGTGTCACGATTTTAATGTTGTCCATGTCGTAGACTCCGCCGCCCTCACTTATCGGCGTGGAGTGATGGAGCACAAAAGATACCTGACTCCTGTAGATGTCACTGTCATCTACTGGCGGAGCATTCCCGTTTTTCCTCATCCGGCGCAAGCTTCTTTCGTCAAATTGCTTCGAAAGCTCTGAATCATTAGCGATGGCCTTCCAGAATTTTGTTCGGAATACATCGAAATTTCTGTATTCCGCACCTCTGAGACGGTCAGCAATATGTGCTGGGATTGACGCGCCGTTTTCCCGAGTACCGTCTCCGAGCCAGGTTCCCGTTATCTGCATGCCGACACCTGTAGCGGTCCCCGGCTCATAGCGTGGACTTTTAAACACCACCAGAATAGGCGGCAGTCCCGAGTCAATCGGGAACGTGATGATTAGCCGTTCCTGATCCAGTAAATCCAACGCTGGGTAGCTTTCCGTCTCGGTGCTTACAGGGTTCAGGCTGCTGCCGGTATAAATGACGGTACCCGGTGGTGCTGAAGGCAGGCTTGTGGAGTTTCCATCTTCATCGCCCGGCGCGCTCGCGGGCGTCCATGTCAGGATTCGCTGCGGATTGTCCAGCGCGAGGCTGTAAACCTGCCGCTCGCTGTCGAATGTCGCCGCGCGTACCCCTACCGGCTTGCCACCCGGCACTACATAGAGCCCCATTTCGTTCTCGTTCTCATCCCCCGCGAGCAAATACGGCACGTCGACGCTGGCAGATGACATGGCCAGTGCTGCGAGGTCCGGGCCGCCCGCAGGCGAGAGGCTGGAAAGAGGGGCGGTGATCAGATAACGCCGCTCAGCGTTGCCGAGCGCTGATGGCCAGGCTGCAGTCAGCACCGCCACGGTAAGAGGGGGAAGGGATACCAGTGCCGCAGACATTCGGCTAACTGCCGCCGCGATCGCTTCCAGCAGAGCAGTGGATGCGGCCTCGGCAATGCCGAATGTCGCAGCACCTACAGGAATGAAGCTCGGTGTTGAAGAGGCGACGCGGGCCTCGTTGATGTAGCTGATATTTTGCCGCGCCGCTTCAAGTCTCTGACGCTCGGCCTCGATGGCTAACCGTTCGGCCTCGGCTTGTTGTCGTGCAGCTTGTTCGGCATTCAGTCGCTCGGCCTCTGCCTGAAGCCGTGCAGCTTGCTCGGCCGTTGCTTGCTCGGCTACATGCCTGGCTTGTAGTTGCTCCACCTCTATGGCGCGTTGAACCAGGCCGCTCATGGCGCCGCTGAACCATTCCAGATGCCGAATGGACTCCGTTAGCGAGAGTGCTCGGTGATAGTCTGCCCAAAGCGGTCCCGCTCTTCGCGTGGCCTGTTCATCGACAAGGTGCTGCAGTGCTTCGGTCTGCGGCTTGGATAACGGCCCGACAATATTCGGGTTGGGCTCGCTGAAAGCAGGGATTTCTGATCGCTTGGCCCTTATAAGTGCATGGGTGGCATTTAGATATAGCGAAAGTCGTTGGCTGAGCGTGTCGGTTTCCTGAACAGGGGCGGACTGCATCAACTGCTGCTGCACGAAATTTGGCAGGCAGTCAAAGCATATTTGCTGCTCCAGTTGAATTTGCCTGGCTCTGCGATCAATCGCCCGGGGCAGATCTACCGGTGTCTGCGCAAGCTCTGCTTGGTCTACTTGCTGGGCCAATGCGGGGAAATCGCTGGCCAGTGCTCGGTGCTTCTCTGCAATAAGGTGGAGCCTGTAGGCAGCGTCGATTGATGCATTGAAAGTTTCCCAGATTAGTCTGCCCCACTCCTCGGGCGAGCTAGTCAAATCGAACGCGCCGTCATCATTGAGCCGAGTCGCAAATGAGTCGTAGCGTTTATAAAAGGGAATGGCGCCGTAGAACCCGGTTGCCGTTGGCACGGTTTGCAGGTATTCGGTACGCTTTTGTTGCACGTTTGCCGTGATCAACTGTTGTTGAAGTTCGATAAGCTGGGTGGGGCTGGTCGCTGCAGTGTGCGCCTGCTGCTGAATGGCCGCTCTCTCCGCGGCAATTTGTGTGGGAAGTTGTTGCAGGGTAGGAGCGTATTGTTCGGCGTAGCCGTTACTGACAGCCTGATGTTCATCGCCGAATGCTGTTCGCCAGCCCTTTTCGTGGTTAAACCGTGGAGGCCCTCCGGTACCTCGAGGTCGGCCGGCGTCAAGGCCCCAGCCGCCGTATCCTGGCCCTCCACCGCCAGGCAAAGGGCTTAGCGGAGTTCGGTCGGGGGCATGGGCGCTGATCCAGACGGCTTCATTGATATGCAGCGTTCTGGATGCATCAACGTACGAGTTCTGTAAGTGAATGGTGTCATTTTGAGCCATGTAGTCATCCTCCTGATAGCTACATGGCAAGCGTGCTCCAGGCAGTTTTTCCCGTATGTCAGGCGCGGTCTGTCAACCGGTAGGAGTATTCCCACCGGTTTGAAAGATCTGATTCAGATATGCGTTTCCGACACAGGAATCACGCGTTTTTCCTTAACCGCCTTGTAGGAAAAACTCGAGTAAATCTCCTTCACCCCCGGCAACCGCTGCAGCACTTCCCGGGTAAATTCGCCAAACGACTCCAGGTCCCGCGCCAGGATTTCCAGCAGGAAGTCATAGCGCCCGGAGATGTTGTGGCAGGCCACGATCTCGGGAATTTCCATCAGCCGCTTTTCGAACGCCAAGGCCATGTCCTTGGTGTGGGAATCCATCATGATGCTGACGAAGGCGGTGACGCCGAACCCCAGTGACTTGGGCGAAAGAACCGCCTGGTAGCCAGTGATGTAGCCGTTGTCCTCCAGCAGTTTGACCCGCCGCCAGCAGGGCGAGGTGGTCAATGCTACCTGGTCGGCAAGTTCGGAAACGGTGAGGCGGGCGTTGTCCTGCAGGGCGGCGAGCAGGGCGCGGTCGGTGCGGTCGAGGCTTGCAGGCATGGTTTGCCCTCCTGAAGTGGTTTTTGTTGTTTTTATTCCAATAAGCCCGCGAAGGCGTGGGCAATTTTGGAAAAATTCGGGCAGCTCGGTGGCATAAGCTTATAGCAAACCACCAGAGGCTGTTGCCATGCGCGACTCCCATAACAACAACGGTTTCTCCACACGCGCCATTCATCATGGCTACGACCCGCTTTCCCACGGCGGCGCCTTGGTGCCGCCGGTGTATCAGACTGCTACTTATGCCTTCCCTACCGTCGAATACGGTGCGGCGTGCTTTGCCGGGGAGGAGGGCGGGCACGTCTACAGTCGGATTTCCAACCCGACGTTGGCGTTGCTGGAACAGCGCATGGCATCACTGGAGGGGGGCGAGGCGGGGCTGGCATTGGCGTCGGGGATGGGGGCCATCACTTCGACAATGTGGACGCTGCTACGGCCGGGCGACGAGCTGATCGTTGGGCGTACGTTGTATGGCTGCACGTTTGCTTTCCTGCACCATGGCATCGGCGAGTTCGGGGTCAAGATCCATCATGTAGACCTTAACGACATCGAGGCACTCAAGGCAGCGATCACCCGCAAGACACGGATGATCTACTTCGAAACCCCGGCCAACCCCAACATGCAACTGGTCGATATCGCAGCGGTGGCCGACGCAGCGCGTGGGCATGACGTGCATATCGTGGTCGACAACACCTATTGCACACCTTATTTGCAGCGGCCCCTGGAAATGGGTGCCGACCTGGTGGTGCATTCCGCGACCAAATACCTGAGCGGCCATGGAGATATCACGGCGGGCCTGGTGGTCGGGCGCAAGGCGCTGATCGACCGGATTCGCCTGGAAGGGCTGAAGGATATGACCGGCGCGGTGCTGTCGGCGCAGGACGCTTCGCTGTTGATGCGAGGCATCAAGACCTTGGCCTTGCGCATGGACCGCCATTGCGCCAATGCGCAGCAGGTGGCGCAGTTTCTGGCGAGCCAACCGCAGGTCGAGCTGATCCACTACCCGGGGTTGCCATCGTTTGCACAGCATGCGCTGGCCCAGCGCCAGATGCGCTTGCCAGGTGGAATGATTGCGTTCGAGCTCAAAGGTGGGATCGACGCGGGGCGGCGCTTCATGAACGCCTTGCAGCTGTTTGCGCGGGCGGTGAGTTTGGGCGATGCCGAGTCGCTGGCCCAGCACCCGGCGAGCATGACGCATTCGAGCTATACGCCGCAGGAGCGTGCGCACCATGGCATTTCGGAGGGGTTGGTGCGGTTGTCGGTGGGGTTGGAGGATGTCGAGGACTTGATCGCGGATGTGAAGCAGGCGTTGGGGTCTTGCAGATAGGTGGCCTGGTCTGGCCCTATCGCCGGCAAGCCGGCTCCTGCAGGTACAGTGGGGGGCTCAAGGGCACTGGTTTTTCTGTGGGGGCGGGCTTGCCTGCGAAGAGGCCGGTAAAACCAGCCCAAGAAAAAGGCCTCTCGCGAGGCCTTGTTTCATTTCAGCGCATCAGCGCTTGAGCCCGTAGCTCTCATCGAGCATGCCCGGCGAGTTCGGCGTCTTTGGCGCGTAGTCTCGAGGCACTTCGGCGGTGTCGCGTGGCGGCGTCAGGCGGTCACGTGGGCCTTGGGCCGCTTCGGAGTGCAGGGCAGCCAGCAGGCGCTGGCGGGTGACGTCGTCGAGGGCCAGGGTGTTGGCGCCTTCGGCCAGGTGATCCTGCACGTCCTGGTAGCTTTGGGTCAGTTTCTTGACCAGCATGGCGGTGCTGTTGAAGTGGGTGACCACTTCGTTCTGGTAGCTGTCGAAGCGCTTCTGGATGTCATCCAGTTGGCGCTGGGTGTTGCTGGGCGCCGCATTGGGCAGCAGGCGGGCCACGATGAAACCGACCGCCACACCGATGACCAGGGCCAGGGTTGGCAACAACCAAACAAGGAGCGAGAGTTCCACGAGTCCTTCCTCTATAAACGGCTTTGCTTTACGTTAACGGCTCAGACCTGCGCTGTATACCGCGAGCGATCGCAAATCAGAACAGAATTCCTCACCTAGACGAATCGACCCCCTTCGAGGTCACGGAGTTAGTGCCTTGCTTGTCCGCGAAACCCCCTTGTTCATCGACGGCCCTGTCGGCCAGCTGGAAGCCTTGTACCTGGACGTGGCCGACGCCCGCGGCGCGGTGCTGATCTGCCACCCCAACCCGGTCCAGGGCGGCACCATGCTCAACAAGGTGGTCTCGACGCTTCAGCGCACGGCGCGTGATGCCGGTTACGTGACCCTGCGCTTCAACTACCGCGGCGTGGGCCAGAGCGCCGGCAGCCATGACATGGGCGCCGGCGAGGTGGCTGATGCCGAGGCCGCCGCCGCCTGGCTGCGTGAAAAACATCCGCAATTGCCGCTGGTGCTGATGGGCTTCTCGTTCGGTGGGTTCGTGGCTACCAGCCTGGCGGGCCGGCTGGAAAGCGCCGATGTCTCGCTGCAACATCTGTTCATGATTGCCCCGGCAGTGATGCGCCTGACCGCAGAGTTCCCGCTGCCCCAGCGTTGCCCGATCACCGTGGTGCAGCCCGATGCCGACGAAGTCGTCGCGCCGCAGTTGGTTTACGAATGGTCCGACAGCCTGTCGCGCCCCCATGAGCTGCTGAAAGTGGCAGAATGCGGACACTTCTTCCATGGCAAGCTGACCGATCTGAAGGATCTGCTGCTGCCGCGCCTTTCGAATTGAGCCAAGCCTGAATAAGCGAACACCCATGACCACGCGCATTCTCACCGGTATCACCACCACCGGCACCCCGCACCTGGGCAACTACGCCGGCGCCATCCGCCCGGCCATCGTCGCCAGCCAGCAGCCCGGTGCCGATTCGTTCTACTTCCTGGCCGACTACCACGCCCTGATCAAGTGCGACGACCCGCTGCGCATTCAGCGTTCGCGCCTTGAAATCGCCGCCACCTGGCTGGCTGGTGGCCTCGACCCGGACAAGGTGACCTTCTACCGCCAGTCCGACATTCCCGAGATCCCCGAGCTGACCTGGCTGCTGACCTGCGTTGCGGCCAAGGGCCTGCTCAACCGCGCGCACGCCTACAAGGCTTCGGTGGACAAGAACCTCGAGGCCGGCGAAGACCCGGATGCCGGCGTGACCATGGGCTTGTACAGCTACCCGGTGCTGATGGCTGCGGACATCCTGATGTTCAACGCTCACAAGGTGCCGGTCGGTCGCGACCAGATCCAGCACGTGGAAATGGCCCGTGATATCGGCCAGCGCTTCAACCACCTGTTTGGCCAGGGCAAAGACTTCTTCGCCCTGCCGGAGGCGGTGATCGAGGAAAGCGTGGCGACCTTGCCGGGCCTGGACGGTCGCAAGATGTCCAAGAGCTACGACAACACCATCCCGCTGTTCACCAGCGCCAAGGACATGAAGGACGCTATCTCGCGCATCGTCACCGATTCGCGTGCGCCCGGCGAAGCCAAGGACCCGGACAACTCGCACCTGTTCACCCTGTTCCAGGCCTTCTCGTCGCCGGCGCAATGTGCCGAGTTCCGCGAAGAACTGCTGCAGGGCCTGGGCTGGGGTGAGGCCAAGCAGCGCCTGTTCCAGTTGCTCGACGGCCAGCTGGCCGAGAAGCGCGAGCATTATCACCAGCTGATTTCACGCCCGGCGGACCTGGAAGACATCCTTCTGGCTGGCGCCACCAAGGCGCGCAAGATCGCCACGCCGTTTCTCGAGCAACTGCGCGAGGCCGTTGGCCTGCGCTCGTTCCGCAGCAGCGTGCAGGCCACGACCGAAGTGAAGAAAAAAGCCGCCAAGAGCGCGCGTTTCGTCAGTTTCCGTGATGAGGACGGCAGCTTCCGTTTCCGCTTGCTGGCCGCCGATGGCGAGCAACTTTTGCTGTCGCGCAGCTTCGCCGACGGCAAGAGCGCGGGTGCCGTAAGCAAGCAATTGCAGCAGGGCGGCGAAGCCGACGTGCGTGTCGAAGGCCTGGGCTTCAGCCTGTGGCTGGGTGATGAGCAGGTTGCAGACGGGCCGCAGTTCGACAGCGCCGAAGCCCGTGACACGGCCGTCGAACGCTTGCGTGAAGCGCTCCAGCCTTTGTAGGAGCGGATTTATCCGCGAAGCAGGCGCCGCGGTGCCTGGCACGGGCTTGGCCCGTGTTCGCGGCTGAAGCCGCTCCTACAGGGACTGCGTGCGGACTGAGACAGTTTGACGCAAGTCTGATTGCCATTAAGCGGGCCGGTCGCTACAGTGACGGCCCGTTTTTTGTTGCCTCGCTAACGAAATCATGACGCCCCTAGAACGATATCAAGCAGATCTGAAACGTCCCGACTTCTTCCATGATGCGGCGCAGGAAACTGCGGTGCGTCACCTCCAGCGTCTGTACGACGACCTGGTGGCGGCGCAGAACAACAAGCCCGGCGTGTTCGGCAAGTTGTTCGGCAAAAAGGAGCAGACGCCGGTCAAGGGCCTGTATTTCTGGGGCGGGGTAGGCCGAGGCAAGACCTATCTGGTCGATACCTTCTTCGAGGCGCTGCCGTTCAAGCAGAAGATGCGTACGCACTTCCATCGCTTCATGAAGCGCGTGCACGAGGAAATGAAAACCCTCAAGGGTGAGAAAAACCCGCTGACCATCATTGCCAAGCGCTTCAGTGAAGAAGCCCGGGTGATCTGCTTCGACGAATTCTTCGTTTCCGACATCACCGATGCCATGATTCTCGGCACCCTGATGGAAGAGCTGTTCAAGAATGGCGTATCGCTGGTGGCGACCTCCAACATCGTCCCGGACGGCTTGTACAAGGACGGCCTGCAACGTGCGCGCTTCTTGCCGGCCATCGCCATGATCAAGCAGTACACCGACGTGGTGAACGTCGACAGCGGCGTCGACTACCGCCTGCGTCACCTGGAGCAGGCCGAGCTGTTCCACTACCCGTTGAACGAGGCGGCCGAGCAGAGCATGCGTGCAAGCTTCAAGGCGCTGACGCCGGAGTGCACCCAGGCTGTCGACAATGACGTACTGATGATCGAAAACCGCCCGATCCACGCCCTGCGTACCTGTGACGACGTCGCCTGGTTCGACTTCCGCGCCCTGTGTGACGGGCCGCGCAGCCAGAACGACTACATCGAACTGGGCAAGATCTTCCATGCCGTGCTGCTGAGCAACGTCGAGCAGATGAGTGTCGCCACCGACGACATCGCCCGGCGCTTCATCAACATGGTGGACGAGTTCTACGACCGCAACGTCAAGCTGATCATTTCGGCTGAGGTGGAGCTCAAAGACCTGTACACCGGTGGCCGGCTGGCGTTCGAGTTCCAGCGTACCCTGAGCCGGTTGCTGGAAATGCAGTCGCACGAATTCCTGTCGCGCGCGCACAAGCCGTAATCATTAAAGTTGTGGGAGCGGGCTTGTCCCGCGAACACCGGCGAAGCCGGTGCCAGTCACCGCGTTGGCCGCTTCGCGGGACAAGCCCGCTCCCACAGCGGCCCCAGCCATTTCAGGCCTCTTGCATGAACTGCTGCCGATACTGGTTCGGCGACAACTCCGTATGCTGGCGGAACAGCCGCGCGAAGAAGCTGGCATCGTCGTAGCCGACCTCATAACTGATGGTCTTGATGCTCTTGCGCGTACTGGAGAGCAACCCCTTGGCCGTTTCGATCCGTAGCCGCTGCAGGTAATGCAATGGCTTGTCGCCGGTCGCGCCCTGGAAACGACGCATGAAGTTGCGAATGCTCATGCCATGGTTGCGGGCGACGTCCTCGAAGCGGAACTTGTCGGCGAAGTGTTCCTCCAGCCAATGCTGGATCTGCAGGATGATCAGGTCCTGGTGCAGCTTCTGGCCACCAAAGCCCATGCGGCCAGGGGTGTAGTTGCGTTGCACCTCATAGAGAATGTCGCGGGCCACGGCACGGGCGACGTTGGCGCCGCAGAAACGCTCGATCAGGTAGATGTACAGGTCGCAGGCCGAAGTGGTGCCGCCAGCGCAGTAGAGGTTGTCGGCATCGGTCAGGTGCTTGTCCTGGTTCAGCCGGATCTTCGGGAAGCGTTCGGCGAAACTGGCGAAAAAGCGCCAGTAGGTAGTCGCCTCCTTGCCGTCGAGCAGGCCTGACTCAGCCAGCCAGAACACCCCGCTGGCCTCGGCGCAGAGCACGGCACCCCGCGCATGCTGCGCGCGCAGCCATGGCAGCACCTGTGGGTACTGCTGCAACAGGTTGTCGAAGTCTTCCCAGAAGGCAGGGAGGATGATCACATCGGCATCGTCCAGGCCGCCATCGACCGGCAGCTGCACATTGCTGAAACTGTCCACGGGCTGGCCGTCCGGGCTCACCAGGCTGATCTCGAACATGGGCTGCAAGCCCAGGCCCAGCTGCTTGCTGTAACGCAGGCTGGCGAGGTGGAAGAAATCCTTGGCCTGCATCAAGGTCGAAGCGAACACCTTGTCAATGGCCAGGATGCTGACGCGCCGCAACGACGCGGAGGGTTGGGTAAACATCATTGTCATTGTTCTTATAGGGTAGAGTGGTCAATCACCGGCTGGATCGTCTTATTTTTTGGCGATTGTGTCTACCCCGCAGAATGTAGCAGCGGCCTCGTGTCGAGAAAGGGCCGCAACGCGGCCCCTTCCCGGCTACGGCGCAGGGTTCGGCTGGTCCTGATGGATCGCTTCGATAGCCGCCAACAGCTCGTCACTCAGGTTCAGCTCCACGCTCTTGAGGTTGCTCTCCAGCTGCACCAGGTCGGTGGCACCCATGATGTTGCTGGTCACGAACGGCTGGCGTGTGACGAACGCCAGGGCCATCTGTGCCGGGTCCAGGCCATGGTCCCGGGCCAGTTGCACATAGCGGCTGCAGGCCGCCACGGTCTGCGGGTTGGAGTAGCGGGCGAAGCGGCTGAACAGGGTGAGGCGGCCTTTTTCCGGGCGCGCGCCGTTCTCGTATTTGCCCGAGAGCATGCCGAAAGCCAGTGGCGAGTACGCCAACAGGCCGCACTGCTCGCGGATGGCCACTTCCGCCAGGCCCACTTCAAAGCTGCGGTTGAGCAGGTTGTACGGGTTCTGGATCGACACCGCGCGCGGCCAGCCGCGGCTTTCCGCCAGCTGCAGGAACTTCATGGTGCCCCACGGCGTTTCGTTGGACAGGCCGATGTGGCGGACCTTGCCCGCCCGCACCTGTTCATCGAGCACTTCCAGGGTTTCCTCCAGCGGGGTGAAGTGGTCGTGTGGCAGATGCTGGTAGCCCAGCTTGCCGAAGAAGTTGGTGCTGCGTTCCGGCCAGTGCAGCTGGTAAAGGTCGATGCGGTCCGTGCTTAGCCGTTCGAGGCTGGCGTCCAGCGCTGCAACGATGTGCTGGCGGTTGTGCTTGAGCTGGCCATCGCGGATATGGCTGATGCCGTTGCCGGGGCCTGCCACCTTGCTGGCCAGGATCCAGTCATCGCGGTCGCCGTGCTGGCGGAACCAGTTGCCGATGATGCGTTCGGTGGCGGCGTAGGTTTCGGGGCGGGGAGGGACCGGGTACATTTCGGCGGTGTCGATGAAGTTGACCCCGCTGGCCTTGGCTCGATTGATCTGGGCAAAGGCCTCGGCCTCGTCGTTCTGCTCGCCCCAGGTCATGGTGCCCAGGCACAGGGCGCTGACGTCGAGATCGGTACGGCCGAGCTTGCGGTATTCCATCGGGAAAACACTCCTTGGCAAAGAAGCCCATAAAAGCAGGTTGAAATTTTTCGCGCAATCTGGATAATTCGGCACCTCTCCGTGTGGTGGGAGTGATGCACCGCCGCGCAGGAAGAACCCCGTCGAACATTGGCGTGCCCGACCCGAGCCCCCAAAAGCGTCTGTGTTCGGCTGCGCGCTTGCCCTTGGCAAGCTGTGCACTATCCAGTAAGATTCGCCGTCTATTTTTCGCTGGGCGGCCTCTGAGGCTTTAGAGAATGAAAACTTTTACTGCTAAACCGGAAACAGTAAAGCGCGAGTGGTTCGTAGTCGACGCCGCTGGTCAGACCCTGGGTCGTCTGGCTACCGAAATCGCTAGCCGTCTGCGTGGCAAACACAAACCAGAATACACCCCTCACGTTGACACCGGCGACTACATCGTCGTCATCAACGCCGAGCAGATCCGTGTAACTGGCGCCAAGTCTTCCGACAAGATGTACTACTCCCACTCCGGCTTCCCAGGCGGCATCAAGGAAATCAACTTCGAGAAGTTGATCGCCAAAGCCCCTGAGCGTGTTATCGAAACCGCGGTCAAAGGCATGCTGCCGAAGAACCCGCTGGGTCGCGACATGTACCGTAAGCTGAAAGTGTACGCGGGTGCTGCTCACCCACACACTGCTCAGCAGCCTCAAGAACTGAAGATCTAACGGGATAGTTCATTATGTCGGCGACTCAAAATTACGGCACTGGCCGTCGCAAGACCGCAACCGCTCGCGTTTTCCTGCGTCCGGGTACTGGTAACATCTCCATCAACAACCGTTCTCTGGACGTGTTCTTCGGTCGCGAAACCGCTCGCATGGTTGTTCGTCAGCCGCTCGAGCTGACCGAAACCACCGAGAAGTTCGACATCTACGTCACCGTTGCCGGTGGTGGTGTCAGCGGTCAAGCCGGTGCGATCCGTCACGGTATCACCCGCGCTCTGATGGAATACGACGAAACTCTGCGTGGCGCTCTGCGTCGTGCTGGCTTCGTTACCCGCGACGCTCGTGAAGTCGAGCGTAAGAAAGTGGGTCTGCGTAAAGCGCGTAAGCGTCCTCAGTACTCCAAGCGTTAATACCGCTTCGGCAGTCGAAAAAAGCCCGGTTCCTTGGAACCGGGCTTTTTTTATGTCTTGAACTAACCTGTCAGCATGTCCGGGGCGACCCGCCGCATAGACGCAGATCAAGCAAAGCGAGGGTTGTAGCCGTACCCCGGCTAATCACCTTGTCACTGTGTGGTTTTGTTTCTTACCATGGCGGCCAACTTTTAGTGCCACAGACATTACCTAAGTACAGGCCTGGTTCAACAGGCCAAGCAAGCTGATGGGAGAGGACTGAATGAGCAATGACGGCGTCAACGCAGGCCGGCGCCGCTTCCTCGTAGCCGCGACATCCGTGGTCGGGGCAGCGGGGGCAGTGGGGGCTGCGGTACCGTTCGTGGGGTCATGGTTTCCCAGTGCCAAGGCAAAGGCTGCCGGTGCACCGGTGAAGGTGAATATCGCCAAGGTGGAGCCTGGGCAGCAGATGGTCGCGGAATGGCGGGGGCAGCCCGTTTTCATCGTGCGGCGAACGCAAGAAATCCTCGGGAATCTCAAGAAACTCACTGGGGAGCTGTCTGACCCTGAGTCGAAAGCGTCGGAGCAGCCGACCTACGTCGACCCGGAAGTTCGCTCCATCAAGCCAGAACTGCTCATCCTCGTAGGCCTGTGCACGCACCTGGGCTGCTCGCCGACCTTCCGCCCGGAAGTCGCGCCCGCCGACCTGGGGCCGAAATGGGTGGGTGGCTATTTCTGCCCGTGCCACGGCTCCCATTACGACCTGGCTGGCCGTGTGTACAAGTCGCAGCCGGCGCCTCTCAACCTGCCAGTGCCACCGCACTCTTACGAGTCGGATGACATTGTCGTCATCGGCGTCGACCAGGAGAAAGCATGATGAGCAAGTTCATGGACTGGATTGACGCTCGCTTCCCCGCCACCAAGATGTGGGAAGACCACCTGAGCAAGTATTACGCGCCCAAGAACTTCAACTTCCTGTATTTCTTCGGCTCGCTGGCGCTGCTGGTGCTGGTCAACCAGATCGTCACTGGCGTGTGGTTGACCATGAGCTTCACGCCCTCGGCTGAAGAGGCCTTTGCCTCGGTCGAGTACATCATGCGTGACGTGGAGTACGGTTGGATATTGCGCTACCTGCATTCTACGGGGGCTTCGGCGTTCTTTATCGTGGTCTACCTGCACATGTTCCGCGGCCTGCTCTACGGCTCCTACCAGAAGCCGCGCGAGTTGGTGTGGCTGTTCGGCATGCTGATCTACCTGGCGCTGATGGCAGAGGCCTTCATGGGCTACCTGCTGCCGTGGGGGCAGATGTCGTACTGGGGTGCCCAGGTGATCATCTCGCTGTTTGGTGCCATCCCGGTGATTGGTGGCGACCTTACCCAGTGGATTCGCGGCGACTACCTGATCTCCGGCATTACCCTCAACCGCTTCTTCGCGCTGCATGTGGTGGCCCTGCCAATCGTCATTCTCGGGCTGGTCGTGCTGCATATTCTGGCCCTGCACGAGGTGGGCTCGAACAACCCGGATGGGGTCGACATCAAGAAGAAAAAGGACGAGAACGGTATTCCGCTCGACGGCATCCCGTTCCACCCGTACTACACCGTCAAAGACATTGTCGGGGTAGTGGTGTTTCTCTTCGTATTCTGCGCAGTGGTGTTCTTCTTCCCGGAAATGGGTGGTTACTTCCTGGAAAAACCCAACTTCGAGCAGGCCAACGCGTTCAAGACGCCTGAGCATATCGCGCCGGTCTGGTACTTCACGCCGTTCTACGCGATCTTGCGCGCGGTGCCCGACAAGCTGCTGGGCGTGATCGCGATGGGCGCTGCCATCGCCGTGCTGTTCGTATTGCCATGGCTCGACCGCAGCCCGGTGCGCTCCATGCGCTACAAGGGCTGGATCAGCAAGGTCTTCCTGCTGGTGTTCTGCATAGCCTTCGTCATCCTCGGCGTGCTGGGGGTACTGGCACCGACGCCGGGGCGCACCTTGCTCTCGCAGGTGTGCACGGTGTTGTACTTCGCCTACTTCCTGCTGATGCCGTTCTACACAAGGCTTGAGAAGACCAAACCGGTTCCGGAAAGGGTGACTGGCTGATGAAAAAGTTGATTGCAGTATTTTTGCTGGCAGTGATGCCCGCCTTTTCCTTCGCTGCCGAACATGGCCTGGAGCTGGACAAGGTCGATATCGACCTGGCGGACAAGGCCGCCATGCAGGACGGTGCGCGGACCTTTGCCAACTATTGCATGGGCTGCCACAGCGCCAAGTTCCAGCGCTATGAGCGTGTTGCCGACGACCTGGGGATTCCCCATGAGCTGATGCTGGAGAAGCTGGTGTTCACCGGTGCCAAGATCGGTGACCACATGACCATCGGCATGAAGCCCAGTGATGCCAAGACCTGGTTCGGTGCAGCGCCGCCTGACTTGACCCTGGTCGCCCGGGTGCGCGGCACTGACTGGCTGTACAGCTACCTGCGCAGCTTCTACGAAGACCCTTCGCGCCCGTACGGCGTGAACAACAAGGTGTTCCCGAACGTTGGCATGCCCAACGTGCTGGTCGGCCTGCAGGGTAACCAGGTGATTGGCTGCAAGCAGGTGCAGATGGTCGTTGATGGCAAGAAACAATTCGACCCATTGACGGGGAGCCCGCTGACGCATGAAGCGTGTGACCAGCTGACCATCACGCCGAATTCCGGTACCCTGACGGCCGAGCAGTTCGACGAGAAGGTCAAGAACCTGGTGACCTTCCTGGCCTATTCGGCCAACCCGGTCAAACTGGAAAGCCAGCGCATCGGTACCTACGTGTTGCTGTACCTGGCTTTCTTCTTCGTGTTCGCCTACTTGCTCAAGCGCGAATACTGGAAGGACGTGCACTGATCACGCAGTAGTTTCTGGTAGTTGAACGCGCCCGGGGGAGCCTAGCAATATTGCCAGGCTGCCCCGGGCGCGTTTTCATTTAGAGTTTTACGCATGCCTTGCGAGGAGGCGCTACATGGGCGCGACCAACCGGTTAGCCTGCTATTCCGATCCCGCTGACCATTATTCTCATCGGGTACGCCTCGTTCTCGCCGAGAAAGGTGTCAGCGTACAGATCATCGACGTCGATCCCGGCCGCCTGCCGCCCAAGCTGGTTGAGGTGAACCCTTACGGCAGCGTGCCGACCCTGGTCGATCGTGACCTGGCGTTGTATGAGTCGACCGTGGTGATGGAATACCTCGAGGAGCGTTACCCGCACCCGCCACTGATGCCGGTGTATCCGGTGGCGCGTGGTAACAGCCGTTTGCTGATACACCGCATCCAGCGTGACTGGTGCGCGCTGGCCGATACCGTGCTCGACCCGCGCAGCAGCGATGCCGCCCGCGCCGAGGCGCGCAAGGCGCTACGAGAGAGCCTGACCGGGGTCTCACCGCTGTTCGGTGAGTTCGCTTGCTTCATGAGTGATGAGCAAAGCCTGGTCGATTGTTGTCTATTGCCCATACTCTGGCGTTTGCCGGTGCTGGGTATCGAATTGCCGCGGCAAGCCAAGCCGCTGCTTGATTACATGGAGCGGCAGTTTGCCCGTGAGCCATTCCTGGCCAGCCTGTCCTCCGTTGAACATGAAATGCGCAAGCTTTAAGGAGCTGTTGATGAACTCCAGTCGCCCCTATCTGGTTCGAGCACTGTACGAGTGGATCGTCGACAACGATTGCACCCCTCATATGCTGGTCAATGCCGAGTTTCCGGCTGTCCAGGTGCCGCAAGGTTTTGCCAGTGACGGCCAGATCGTCCTGAACATTTCTCCGAGTGCCGTGCGCAACCTGCACATGGACAACGATGCGGTGAGCTTCGAGGGGCGCTTCGGCGGTGTTGCCCATTCGCTGTTCGTGCCGGTCGGCGCCATTCTGGGTATTTACGCCCGTGAGAACGGCCAAGGCATGGTCTTTGAGCTCGAGCCGTCGTTGCTGGACAGTGAAGAGCTGGAGAATGATGACGTGGAGCCGGATGACGATGGCCCGCCGGAAGGGGGTGGTCAGCCACCGCGTCCGAGTGGTCGGCCAAGCCTGAAGGTGGTCAAGTAACAAAAAAAGGCGACCTTTAGGGGTCGCCTTTTTTCTTCGCATTGTCCCGTCCTGAATAAGGTTTACACCTCCCATCCCGAATTTCCGGAGAGTCAGATGGAGCAAGGTGTAAAGCGCACACAGCGAGATTACTCACTGTCTTTTAAATTGGCGGTGGTTGATCAGATTG